>JAQGHJ010000744.1 GCA_028288905.1 Phycisphaerales bacterium
CCCGCCCCCGCCGCCGGCCGCCTGAGCGGCGGCCCGTCGCCCCGCCGCGACCGGCCCGTCCCATCCGGTCCCGTCTTTTCCCGACCTCACCCTTGACCAGGAGACGCCGCATGCCCGCCACCCTCACCGCCGCCCCGGCGGAAACCCACGCCCGGCCGCCGGTCACGCTCCGTTTCCGCGCCGGCGGCAGCGACAAGGTGTACGCCGCCGCCGTCGAGCCCCGCGGCAACGGCCGGTACGCCGTCACGTTCGCGTTCGGCCGCCGGGGGTCGACCCTCCAGTCCGGCACCAAGACCGCCGCCCCGGTGCCGCTGGCCGAGGCGAACCGCCTGTTCGACCGGCTCGTGTCGGAGAAGACCGCCAGGGGATACACCCCTTCGGGGGACGGCGTCCCGTTCTCCGGCACCGACCTCCCGCCCCGGGCGACCGGCGTGCTGCCCCAGCTCCTGACGCCGGTGGACGAGGCCGAGGTCGACGCCCTCGTCGCCGACGCCGACTGGTGGGCCCAGCCGAAGCTCGACGGCCGCCGCGCCCTCGTCCGCAAGGACGGGGAGGCGGTCGAGGGCATCAACCGCTCCGGCTCGACCATCGCCCTACCGACTTCCGTGGCCGACGCCGTCCGGCAACTCTGGGCGGATTGCTGCCTGCTCGACGGCGAGCTGGTCGGCGACGTCTTCCACGCGTTCGACCTGCTCGACGTCAACGGGGACGACCTGCGGCATGCCCCGTACGCCCGGCGGTACGCCGCCGCCCTGGACCTGGTCGACGCGGTCCCGGCCGACGCCCTCCGCTACGCCGAGACGGCCTTCACCACATCCCGCAAGCGGGAGTTGGTGGACCGGCTGCGGGCCCAGAATGCCGAGGGGGTGGTGTTCAAGCACCGGCTCGCCCCCTACACCCCGGGCCGCCCGGTCGCCGGCGGGTCGCAGCGGAAGCTGAAGTTCACGGCGTCGGCCTCGTGCGTCGCCGCCCGCCCGCGCCCCGGCGAGCGGAGCGTCGAGCTGGCGCTGGCCGACGACGGCGGCCGCATCGTCCCGGCCGGGAGGGTCATCGTCCCGCCAGGCGTGCCGGTCCCGCCGGCCGGGGCGGTGGTCGAGGTCCGGTACCTGTACGCGTTCCCCGGCGGGTCCTTGTTCCAGCCGGTCTACCTCGGCGTCCGGGACGACGTCGACCCGGCCGCGTGCACGACCGCCCAGCTGAAGTTCGAGCCCGCGGGGGCGGACGGCGGCGTGGACTGACCCCGCCGCGCCCGCCGCTGCCCGCGTCGTTCGTACCTTCCGTGCACATAGTCCGTGGGCTCCGGGCCGCCGCGTCCGCCCCTCGCGGGGCGGGCCGGCGGCCCGTCCCGCTTTCCCATTGTTCCACCCTTGCTTCCCAACCCTTTGAAGGAGACTCCCCATGGCTCACGAGATCGACACCACGACCGGCACGGCCGCCGTGTTCGCCGCCGGCACCGCCCCGTGGCACGGGCTCGGCCGCGTCGTCGCCGACGCCGTCGGCAGCGCCCACGCGATCGACCTCGCCGGCCTCGGCTGGCGGGTCGAGCAGTGGCCGGTGTCCGCCGTCGCCCCGGACGGCTGGGGCACGGTCGCCGCCCGCTCCGTCGTCGCCAACGTCCGGGCCGACACCAAGGCCGTCCTCGGCGTCGTCGGCAGAACCTACAAGCCGTTCCAGAACGCCGAGGCGTTCGCGTTCGCCGACGCCGTCGTCGGCGAAGGAAAAGCCCGGTACGAGTCGGCCGGCAGCCTCCGCGGCGGCCGGCGGGTGTGGCTGCTGCTCAAGCTGCCGGGGGAGGTCCGGGCCGGGCCGGACGACGTCGTCAAGCCGTACCTGCTCGTGCACAACACGTTCGACGGCAGCGGGTGTTTGCGGGCCGTGCTGACCGGGGTGCGGGTCGTGTGCCAGAACACGCTGACGCTCGCCCTGGGCACCGCCCGGGGGGAGGGCGTGACCGTCCGCCACCGCGGGGACCTGGCCGGCCGCGTCGAGGACGCCCGGCGGACGCTGGGGCTGGCCGACCGGCGGCTGGCGGCGTTCGGGCGGGAGGTCGAGGTCCTGCGGGGCGTGCCGATGGCCGGCGGGCGGCTCGACCGGTACTTCGACGGGCTGCTGCCGCCGGCCGGGCCGGACGCTGGGGAGAAGGAGCGGCACAACCGGCTGCGGACGCTGGACCGGCTGCACGCGAACTTCGGCAACGACCTGAACGGGCTGCCGGGGGTGCGGGGGACGCTGTGGGCGGCGTTCAACGCGGTCAGCGAGTGGGCGGACCACGACCGGCGGCCGCGGGGGGCGACGGACCTGGCCCGGCGGGAGAACCGGCTGGAGGGGGTGTGGTTCGGGGCGGCGAACGCGGCGAAGCAGGCGGCGTGGCGGGCGGCCCTGGAGCTGGCCGGGCTGAACTGACGCCGGGCCCCGGGGGCGTACCCCGGGACCTTCACACGAACCGGAGAGGAGGCCCGCGTGCGGGCGGTGCTGATCGCGGTCGGGGTGTACGTGTTGTTGGACGCCGCCGGGTGCTGGGACATGCGGCGGGCGACCTCGCCCGCCGCCGCGGCCGAAACGCCCACGGCCTCGGCCGCTGGGGAAAGGACGGGTCATGCGGCTGGGAGTGGGCCTGGCGGCGGTGATGGTGTTGGCCGCGGCGTCGGCGGCGGCCGGGTGGAGGGCCGGCCAACAGCCGGGAGCATCCGCCGGGCAGGGTTCGGCGGTGACGTCGGTCCATGCCGGCTTGGCGCTGGACCGGGTGCGTGAGCTGGCCGAGCTGGTGACGCTGCGGGCGGACGTGGCCGACGTGCAGGAGACGGCCGTGGCCGGCCGGCTCGGGCGGCTGCGAATCGTGCTCGTCGTGAGGGGGGACGTCGCCCTCGGCGTCGACCTGGCCGCCGCAACGTGGGAGGCCGTCGACGAGCGGGCGCGGGCGGCCGTGCTCGTGCTGCCGGCCCCGCGGGCGGCGACCGCCCGGGTCGACCACGCCAAGACCCGGGTGGCGGCGGTGGCGGCCGACGGGCTGTGGGCGGTCGTGCCGGGGGACGCGGCGGCCCGGGCCCGGGCGGTCGACGCGGC
>JAQGHJ010000524.1 GCA_028288905.1 Phycisphaerales bacterium
GTTCTTGGCCGGGCTGCGGGCGACGAGCGCGGCGGCCGGGGCGACGCCGCGGTTCTCCGCCGCGGCCGCCGTCGATTTCGTCCGGGCCGGGTTCGACGACCCGTCCGCCGGTGCCGCGGCGCGGAACTGGGCCCCGCCCACCCCGCCGACGGCGGCGGCCGACCTTTCGGCGCTCGCCGTCCGGACGGACGAGTCGGTCGTCACGTTCGCCGTCACCTACCGGGACGACGCGGCCGTGGACGTGGACTCGATCGACGGCGGCGACGTGGTGCTGGTCGCCGCCAAGGGCGGCCGCGCGCTGACGGCGGAACTGGTCAGCGTCGCGACGGCCGACGACGGCCGCACGGCGGTCGCCACGTACCGGGCGGTCGCCCCGGGGCCGGTGTGGCGGGCGAGGGACGCCGGCACGTACCGCGTCCGGGTCATCGAGGGGCAGGTCCGGGACGCCGACGGATTCACCGTCGAGCCGGGCGTGGTCGGCGAGGGGGAACTGGCCGTCACGGTCGTGCCGCCGCCGCCGACGGTGAAGAAGGTGAAGCTCGTCCGCGGCAAGCGGGACCTGCCGGACCAATTGGTCGTCGCGCTGTCGGCCGACCTGACCGGAGCGCCGGCCTCGGGGGCGTTGGAACTCGTCCCGTACCTGCCGCCGGCCAAGCCGCCGGCCGATGGGTCGACGGCGGAGGTGCCGGCCGCGCCGGTCCCGCTCGACCTGTCTGCCGCCTCCGTGACCTACGACCCGGCCAAGCGGACGCTGACGTGGACGTTCCCGCAGCTCCCGGCCGGCCGGTTGCCGGCCGGGGCGTACACGCTGACGCTCGAGGCGACCGGCGTCACGTCGACCGACGGCAAAACGCTCGACGGCAACGCCGACGGGCTGGCCGGCGACGCGTTTGTGCTCGGTAAGCCGCTGAAAGTAAAGCGATGATAGCGATGATCCTGAAGTGCGACGGCGGCTTTTGCGTTGCGCTGTCTGGTCCCCTCTCCCGGTAGTCCGGGAGAGGGTTAGGGTGAGGGTTCCTCGCAGCGGCGGCCGGGTCTTAACCGCTCGCTCCTCCGCGCGATAAGACCCTCACCCCAGCCCTCTCCCGGTAGTCCGGGAGAGGGCTGGCCGTTGGTGTCGTCCACGCGACCGTGTCGCGGTACGCCTCTGTTCCCGTCTCGCCGCGTCCCCCCAGCCCGAGCATGGGCGGGACGCCCATGCCACGAATAGAACGCCAGCCGTCGCACCGCCCCCGGGACTTCCCCTGATTCCGTTGCACGTCGCTACGCGAAAACGTATATTCGGGCAGACGCATATGCTGAGGACTAGCGCCCCCAATGAGAAAGTCGACCTGATGTTCCGGGCGTTATCCGACCGCACGCGGCTCCGGCTGCTCAGCCTCCTGCGGGGCGGGGAGGCGTGCGTGTGCGACCTGGTGGCCACGCTCGGCGTGCCGCAGCCGAAGGTGTCGCGGCACCTGGCGTACCTCCGCCGGGCGGGTTTGGTGACGGCCCGGCGGGACGGGTTCTGGATGCACTACGCGCTCGCCCCGGCGACGACGCCCTTCCACAAGAGTCTCTTGGGCTGCCTGGGGTGTTGCTTCGCGTCGGTGCCCGAGCTGGCGAAGGACGCCGCGCGGCTGGGTCGGTCGGCCGCCTGCTCGGCCGGTGACTGCTGCGGCTGAATTTTTTTGCCCGGGCATATGCGTCTGAGCGAATGACTGCGAGAGGTGCTGCGATGGCTGACCGATTGAAGGTGTTGTTCCTCTGCACCGGCAACTCGTGCCGGAGCCAGATGGCAGAGGGGTGGGCCCGGCACCTGTACGCTGGCAGGATCGACGCTTACTCCGCCGGCACCCGGCCGCACGGGGTGAACCCGTTGGCCGTCCGGGTCATGGCCGAGGCGGGCGTCGACCTCTCCGGCCACACGTCCAAACGCCTGGACGCGTTGGCCGCCGTCCCGCTCGATTACGTCGTCACCGTGTGCGACCACGCCAACGAGGCGTGCCCGGCGTTCCCGGGTATTGCCAAGCGGCTGCACGCAGGGTTCGACGACCCGCCGAAGCTCGCCGAGGCGGCGACGACTGAAGACGAGGCCCTGAGCCACTACCGCCGGGTCCGGGACGAGATCAGGGACTACGTCTCGGCCCTGCCGGCCGTGCTGGAGAAGCGATGACCCCTGACGCCACCCCGGCCGCCCCGCCGCGCGCCGCCGGTGTGAAGCCCGCGCGGCGGCTGTCGTTCCTCGACCGCTACCTGCCGGTCTGGATCT
This sequence comes from Phycisphaerales bacterium, assembly GCA_028288905.1. Lineage (GTDB taxonomy): Bacteria > Planctomycetota > Phycisphaerae > Tepidisphaerales > Tepidisphaeraceae > Humisphaera. The sequence goes on from JAQGHJ010000524.1 coordinate 2,252, forward strand.
TCGCCGCGATGGCGCTGGGCGTCGGCCTCGGTTACGCCGCGCCCGGTGCCCGCGACGCGCTCGACCGCCTCCGCGTCGGGACGACGAACGTCCCGATCGCGGTCGGCCTGATCCTCATGATGTTCCCGCCGCTGGCCAAGGTGCGGTACGAGGAGCTCGGCCGCGTGTTCCGCAACGGGAAGGTGCTCGGCCTGTCGCTCCTGCAGAACTGGGTGATCGGCCCGGTGCTAATGTTCGGCCTCGCCGTCCTGTTCCTGCGCGACCGCCCGGATTTCATGACGGGGCTGATCCTGATCGGCCTCGCCCGGTGCATCGCGATGGTGCTCGTCTGGAACGAGTTGGCCCGGGGCGACACCCAGTACGCGGCCGGGCTGGTCGCGTTCAACAGCGTGTTCCAGGTGCTGTTCTACAGCGCGTACGCCTGGCTGTTCCTGACCGTGCTGCCGCCACTCGTCGGCCTCCGGGGCACGGTGGTGGACGTCGGCATCGGGCAGATCGCCCGAAGCGTGGCGGTCTACCTCGGGGTGCCGTTCGTCGCCGGCATGCTGACGCGGTACGCCCTCGTCCGGGCGCGGGGGCGGGAATGGTACGAGCGGGCGTTCATCCCC
>JAQGHJ010000560.1 GCA_028288905.1 Phycisphaerales bacterium
TCCGCGTTACACGCGCAGCGACGGGGGCGAAATATTCGACGAAAAGGGAAATCCGCAACTGGACGGGCGGGGGTGGCCGCCGCTAAAAACACTCCCGTCGTCGCCCGCTGGGTGACACCGAATACGACGCCACCGGACGTAGCCTGCTCCTTGAGCGAAGAGCGGCTCGCACGCTTGGCGTGACAATCCCCATTGCTGGCGGTCCCCCCCTACCGCCAGCAGACCTTGGCCGGGCGGCCCCCCCCGCCCGGCCTTTTTGTTTCTACGTTTCGCCACATTTCCCCTGCCTGGCCGCTCTGTCTTCCTAGCGCCTTCGGCGATCGGCGATTAGTGAAGCGGACGTTCTGGCGCCGGCTCGCCATCACGCACTGGTAGGGGACGTGTCCGACCGTGGTGCGTAAGATATCGCTCGGCAGCCTTGGTCCATGACACGCCATTCCCGAAGGGTCGAGCTCTTGAATCGCCGAGCCAAGTGGATCACTGGCGGCTTCGTCGCCGCCGCGACGGGCGCCGCGTTACTGGCGGCGCGCGCCTCGATCGCCACCCGCTTCGCGGGGTCGGCTGTCAACGAACTGCCGGTCTGGAAGGGCCGTGCCGATGGCGCGCCGGTCGCCGCGGCCGAGGCGGGCCTTCCGTGGGAGGTCGCCAACCCACTCCGACCTCTTCCCGAGCCGCCCGCCGGACTGGGCCGGTCGCTGGATGAGTTGAAGGCCCCTCCTACGCCGGAGAGCGTCCGGCTGGGGCGGTGGCTGTTCTTCGACACCCGACTGAGCCTGGACCACACTGTGTCCTGCGCGACTTGCCACCGCCCTGCGTTCGGATTTTCAGAGCCGACACCGGTGTCCACCGGCGTGCACGGGCGGGCGGGCACGCGCAAGGCCCCGCCGCTGCTCAACCTCGCGTGGCCGATCTACCCCGCCTACTTCTGGGACGGGCGCGCGGCCACGCTAGAGGAACAGGCGCTCGGGCCGGTGGCCAACTCGACTGAGATGGGCAACACGCACGACGGGATGATCCAGACCTTGTCCGGCGTGTCGGCGTATGCCCCGTACTTCGCGGCCGCCTTCGGAGACCCCCGCGTGACGGTCGACCGGGTCGCCCATGCGCTCGCCGACTACGAGCGGACCCGGTTCAGCGGCAACAGCCCGTGGGACCGGTGGAAGGCGGGCGACGAGAAGGCCGTCGGCGACGGTGTGAAGCGCGGGGACAAGCTCTTCTTCTTCGGCAAGGCGTCGTGCAACCAGTGCCACCTCGGCCCGACCTTCACCGACAGCCGGTTCCACAACCTCGGCGTCGGTTTCGACGCCGCGGCCGGCACGTTCAAGGACGAGGGCCGATACGCAATCAGCAAGCGGGCCGAGGATCGCGGGGCATTCAAGACGCCCACGCTGAGGGACGTGGCCCGCCGCGCGCCGTACATGCACGATGGGTCGAAGACGTCGCTCCGCGGCGTGGTCGAGTTCTACAACCGCGGCGGCACGCCGAACCCGCACCTGAGCCCGAAGATCAAGCCGTTGGAATTGACCGCGACGGAGGTCGACGACCTCGTCGCGTTGCTGGAAGCGCTGAACGGCGAGGGGTACCAGGACGACGGGCCGGGGGCCTTCCCGAAGTGACGCCGTGCCAAGGGCGAGAACTCACGCCGGTCGACGCTTGCCCGCTCATTCCGCTCACCGCCGGGCGACGTCCACCTCGATCAGCTCCTTCAACAGCGACCGATGGCACCGGCTCTCACGCTCGCACGCGGACGAGCAGAGCAGCGTGAGCGTCTCCCCACCCATCACCCGCTCGGCCAGCGCGGCCACCCGGTCCTTTCGCAGGCGCATCTCGCGGAGGTAGAGCACCCGGTACGTCGGCCACGGGATCGCCAACACGCCCTTGCCGTAGGCGGCGGCGTGCAGCTCGACGCTGGGGCCGAGGGCCGGGTCCCACTCGTCCCACGTCTCGTCAGCCTTGGCGACGCCGCGGGGGCGGTACCGGGTGACGAGCACGCGCGTGCCCTCGTCCGATGAGGTCGGCGGATCGTTCCACCGCCGGGTATGGAGGGCGCCGCGATCCATCGCGAGGATGATAGGGGCGAGATGCGGTCCAGCGGCTACCGTCCAACAGTGCCGCGGACGCCCCACACGACGATTGACGGCGAAGCGGCTGCGACTTGGCCGCGGCGGCGACTCCCTACTCCGGCGGCAACAGCAGCCGTTCGAACTCAGGCGTCGTTCGCACGTCGAAGCGGTCCGCACCCCGTAGCACGAACATCGCCGCGAGTGCGCGACTCCGGGCAAGCGCCATGCCGGCATCCGGGCCCAGAACGAACAGGGCCGTCGCCAGGGCGTCGGCTCGGGCGGAGGACGCGTCGACGACGGACACGGACGCCACCCCGTTCTCGACCGGCCGGCCGGTGCGGGGGTCAATTTCGTGGGCGTACCGGTGCCCGCCGGCGTCGAAGAAGTTCCGGTAATCGCCCGACGTGCTCAGTCCGGCGTCCCGAAGTTCGACGCGGCGGAGCACGCGGCGGACGTCCGGCGTCGGCACCTCGACGCCGACCCGCCACGGCTTGCCGAGCGCCGACGACCCGCGGGCCCGCACCTCGCCGCCGACGGAAATCAGGTAATCCGCCACGCCCGCCGCGTCGAGCGCGGCGGCGACCCGATCGGCCGCGTACCCCTTGCCGATCGCCGACAGGTCCACGTACGCGCTCGGCCGACCCTTCCGCATCGCCGGGGGCGAAGTTCGTCCCTCCAGCAATGCGTAGCCGACGTCGGCGCGGGCCGACTCGACGGCGTCGGCCGTCGGCACGCGTGCCGGGCCGGTCGTCGGGCGACGCGGGCCGAAGCCCCAGACGTTCACGAGCGGCCCGACCGTCACGTCGAACGCCCCGTCGGTGTCGGCCGACGCCCGCTGCGCCTCGACCACCACGGCGGCCAGGTCCGGCGAAACGGAGAACCAGTCCGTTGACGGGCTGGCGTTGAACCGTGAGAGGTCGGACCGCGGCCGCCACGTGGAGAGCTGGTTTTCGAGGGCGTCGAGCACCGCCTGCACGTCGGCCGCCAGCCGGCCGGCCGCCGCCGCGTCCAGCGGCCGGGCCAGCTTGACGGACCACGCCCCGCCCATCGTCGGCCCGGCGATGTCGTCCAGTCGGGATGGGGAAGCCACTTTTTCAGACCGGCCGTCGCGAATTCGGCGAACGACCAACGATCCGCCCGCGACGGCAAAGCCAGCAGTGGTCACGACGAGCAGCCAGAGGACGTGAATTCGCATCGGTGGGCCGGGCAGCACGGGTGGCGGCCGGGTGGGCTTACCGTACCATCTTCGACGACAGCGCCCGCTCGACAGGCGGGTCGCCGTAGATCGCCCGGCGAACATCGGCATGCCGTAGGCACAGGCCGGCTACGCCCAGCACGAGCAGTCCGGCGGCCAGATCGCGGCGGCCGAAGCGGTCGGCCTTCCCGTGCGACCGGACGAACGACAGCACCAGGCCGGTCGGGCAGCCGTACTTGCAGTACGCCATCGGGACGAACGCCGCGGCGATCAGGCCTACGACGGCGATCGCAATCGTCGCCCAGCCGGCCGACCGGACGAGGTACGCGTCGAACGGCTCGATCCCGGCGAGGTCGAACGGGAGTTGGAACAGCACAACGACGAGCACGAGCGCGACAAGCAGCGGCGGCAGCCACCGCAGGCCGCGGTCGACCGCCCGCGGCACCCGCGGCCGCCACCGGGTCAGCCGGCCGGCCCATTCTTGGGCGGCCCCGTGCGGGCAGACGTGGGCGCAGTACACCTGCCGCCGGGTGCCCCAGGGAACGACGAGGGCGGTGGCCGCCAGCAGCACCAACCCCGGGGCGGCGCGCCACGGCACCGCCTCCGCCGTCCACCCGCCCAACAATGACTGGCTCAGGATCTGCCCGTTCACGAACCCAACGTACCCAATCAGCACGACTTGAAATGCGCGGCGGAGCCACGGCCGGCCCCGCAGCCGTTCGGAGAACGCGAACGCCAGCGCGACGGCGAGGACGGCCAGCAGGCCGACGTCCGCCCCGGCAACCCGCACCGGTGGCGGCGGTACAGCCGCGGCGTCGGCCGCCCGCTTGAACCGGTAGTGGATGCCGTCGGCGATCGCCATGCTGGTGAGCGACGCCCCGCTCACCCCTTCTACGCCGGCCGCCCGCGGGTCTGCGCCGGCCACCTCGTCCCACGTCTTGCCCGTCCAAAGGGACATGAAGTAGTCGTCCCGTCCGACGTCCTCGACGTGGTCCTTCGTATCCCGGCTGCTGCGGATGCGGACCCCGACTACCCGCCCGCCGGGGCTCAGGGCGACGAGTACGTCGGTCGGCCCGACGTACCCGGTGAACCGATCCGACGCGGGACTCGTCCGGAGCACGTACCCGATTCGGTCCCCGGCAGCACCCAGCACGTGCAGGCCCATGCGGGCCGAGTCGTCCGGGTCGAGCCCGGCGGCGGCGGGAAAGAAGTGCCGGGCCTCCTCGACCCGCACCGGCGCGTCCCCCTCCAGCCGGAGCCGCGTGCGGACGTCCCTCACGAGCCACACGATCGCGACGACGAGGGCGAGGCGGTACAGCCGGGTGGCCCAGGGGAGCCAGCGTGACCCCGCAGCCGCTGGTCGCGGGGCGGGCACCGCGTCGGGGATGACCTTCAGCTGTGCCATGCGGTGAGGCCGCAGACGACGAAGCCCGAACGACGAAAGGACGAAACGGGAAGCGGATTATACCGCGTGCCGTTTCGTCATTGTTCATTCGGTCTTCGTCCTTCCGCTCGCGGCGCTGCCGCGGAGGGTCTTAGCTGCCGGCACCGACGAAGTGGATCGCCCGCCCGTCGGCCACCCCGGCCGCCTCCATTACGGCCTCGCTGAACGTCGGGTGCGGGTGGATCGCCTCGATGAGCTCCGCCTCGGTCGCCTCGAGCTTCCGGGCCAGGACCAGTTCGGACAGCAGCTCGGTCACGCTCTCGCCGACCATGTGTACGCCGAGCAGCTCGCCGTACTGCTTGTCGAAGATGAGCTTCACGAACCCGTCGGTCTCGCCGGCGGCCTTGGCCCGGCCGCTGGCGTTGAACGGGAACTTGCCGACCTTGATCTGCCGGCCACCCTCGCGGGCCTTCTTCTCCGTGAACCCCATGCTCGCGACCTGC
>JAQGHJ010000562.1 GCA_028288905.1 Phycisphaerales bacterium
CGCCGCCGCCGCCGTGCGGGGCGCCGCCGTGGCCGAGCGGGTACGCCATGACGGCGGCCGCCGGGCGGAGGATGGGCGAGGGGGCGAGGGTCATTCGACGCACGGGTTGATCGCGAACACGTAGACCCACTGCCCGGCGATGACGAGCGAGAATAGGGCGGACAAGCCCATCCCGCCGACGGCGAGGAACCGGGCCCGCCCGCCGGGGCCGGACTCGGCGTCGCGGGGCCACCCGCCGCCGACCGCCCGCCAGTCCCGCCACGCGAGCCACCCGCCGGCCAGCGCCAGCCCGAGCAGCCCCGCCGTCGTCAGGTGCAGCGGCCAGCGGTGGTGGGTCTGGCAGGCGAGCGGGACCATCACGTAGACGGCCTGGAGCTGCAGTGCCCAGGCGGCCGGCGGGGCGAGCATCCCGAGCCACAGCGTCAGCGTCCGCCGCCAGTGCGGGGAGAACCCGGGGCCGCGTTCGACGGGCACGGGCGGGTTGGGCGGAGCAGCTTCCATGGGGTCACCGGCAACAGGCACCGCACGACGCCCGGCCCTTCGGGCTGGCGCTAAAAGTGGCGGGGGCGGCGGACCCACCCGTCGCACCCGCTGAAAACCCGCGATCCGTCTGCCCCTCACACCCACCGCGGCACCCAGTAGAGCACCGTGTAGACGAGCACCCACGCCCCGGCCACCCAGTACCAGTAGGCGCCGACCAGGGTGACGTCGAGCGCGTGCTTCTCGTCGAGCCCGTATCGGTAGACCCAGGCCGTCATCAGCGCGAACTCGCCGAGCCCGACGAGCAGGTAGATCAGGTGCATGCCGAGGATCGTCCAGACGATCGACCCGTAGGCGTTGTCGTTCCACTTGAAGTGGAAGGCGGGGAACTCGTACCACCGCAGCGCGATCGACAGGACGGTGACCGCGCACAGGGCGACCATGCCGCGGCGGAGCTTGGCCTCGTCGAGCCGGCGGGCCCACACGTCTACCGCGTACATCAGCCCGCAGCTCAGGACCAGCAGCACCGTGTTGATCGTCCCGACGGCCAGGCGCGGGACGGGGTGGGCCACGGCCGGCACCCGGTTCGTCAGCGGCGGCGGCCAGCCCTGCTCGTTCCGCATCAGGTAGAAGTAGGTGGCCAGCAGCAGCCCGATGGTGGCCGTCTCGATGAACAGGGTGAGCAGGTTCGCCCACCAGAGCGGGGCGTGCCAGTCGAACGCGTTCGGCGGGAGCCGCGACACGTCCAGCTCCTGCGGGTCGACGACGTTCCGGCCGTCGGCCGCGGGGGCGAGGCCGTCGGCCGTGAGGGCCGGGCGGAGGGTCGTGGCGGCGGCGGGCGGCGGCGGCGGCATCACTCCCCCCCTTGGTCGGGCTCGCCGGCCGTTTCCTTGCGGTGGCCGGACGTCCAGAACCAGACCGCCAGCGGGATCACCATCAACCCGCACCCGATTGGGACGGCGGCCGGGTGGAACATCCCGCCGATCCAGATCCCCCCGACCGCCAGCGCCGTCAGGAGCGGGGCCAGCGCGTCGCCGGCCATCGTGTACTTGTGGTGCGGCTCGGCGTCCATCGTGGTCGTGCAGAGCGTCTCGCGGGTCCGGGCGTCCAGCCCGGTGACGACGGGGGCGTCGGCCGCGTTCTCCCAGACCGGCTCCCGGCCCTGGACGGTCGGCGGCCGCTGGAAGTTGTAGCGCGGCGGCGGGGACGACGTGGCCCACTCCAGCGTGCCGGCCCCCCACGGGTTCGGGCCGGCCGCGGCCCCGGACCCCAGGCTCCGCAGCACGTTCGCCAAGAACACCAGCACCCCGACGCCCATCAGGCCCGCCCCGACGGTGGCCAGCGCGTTGAGCCCGCCCCACCCGGTCTGCGGGGCGTACGTGTAGACCCGCCGGGGCATGCCGTGCAGCCCGAGCTGGTGCATCGGGAAGAACGTCAGGTTGAACCCGGCGAACAGCAGCCAGAACGCGACCCACCCGAGCCGCTCGGAGAGCATCCGTCCGGTCCACTTCGGGAACCAGAAGCAGACCGCCCCGAGCAGCGGGAACACCGCCCCCCCGACCAGCACGTAGTGGAGGTGGGCGACGACGAAGTACGTGTCGTGCACCTGCAGGTCGACCTGCACCGACGCCAGGATGACGCCGGACAGCCCGCCGAGGACGAACACCGCCAGGAACCCGAGCATGAACAGCAGCGGGGTCCGCAGCCACGGCCGCCCGCCCCAGAGCGTGGCCGTCCAGCAGAAGATCTGGACGCCGTTCGGGATCGTGATCAGCAGGCTGCTGGCGGTGAACATCCCCTGCCCGAGCTCCGGGATCGGGGTGGCGAACATGTGGTGCACCCACACGCCGAACCCGATGAACGCGACCGCGATCATCGCCAGCACCATCGGCGTGTACCCGAACACCCGCCGGCGGGCGAACGCCGTCACGACCGGGGACACGAACCCGGTCGCCGGGATGAAGATGATGTACACGTCCGGGTGACCGAAGAACCAGAACAGGTGCTGCCAGAGCAGGTGGTCGCCGCCCTCGGCCGCGTTGAAGAAGTGGGTGGTGACGTTCGTCGTCCGGTCCATCGACAGCATGGTGCTGCGGAGGGTGACCGCCGGCATCGCGAACAGCACCATGAGCGAGCTGATCACCTGGGCCCAGACGAACAGCGGGACCCGGTGCAACGCCATGCCCGGGGCGCGGAGCTTGAACGCGGTGGCGATGATGTCGATCGCGCCGGCCATCGACGTGGTCTCGACCAGCGTCACCATCTGGGACCACAGGTCGACCCGCTTGCCGGGCGAGTAGCCGGGGCCGGCCAGCGGCGTGTAGCTGAACCAGCCCATGTCGGGGCCGGTGTTCAGGAACAGCCCGGTGAACAGGAGCACGCCTGCGATCAGGTACGTCCAGTAGCTGAACGCCATCAGCCGGGGGAACGCCACGTTGCGGGCCCCGATCATGAGCGGGACGAAGTAGAGCCCGAACCCCTCCATCACCGGGACCGCGAACAGGAAGATCATCGCCGACCCGTGGGTGGTGAAGATCTGGTTGTACAGGTCGGGCCCGAACACCGGGTTCCGCGGCCGGGCGAGTTGGAGCCGCATCAGCAGGGCCAGCACGCCGGCGAGCAGGAAGAAGGTGAACGCGGTGACGATGAACCGAAGGCCGATGTCCTTGTGGTTGGTGGTGGTCAGCCAGCCGTAGAGGCCGGGCGGCCGCCGCCACGTCTCCTCGAGCTGCAGCCGCTCGACCTCGAGCCGCTCGGACCGCTCGTGGGCGGCCGGGGACGGCCCGGCCGCGGGCGGCGGGACGGCGGTGGCGGCGGGCGGTGGGTCCAGCAGTTCGGTCACGCGGGCGTCGCTCCTCTTTTCGCGGCTCCTGGCGGTCACGCGGCTCTTAGCCCGGCGGTCGGGGGCGGGCTCGCCCGCCCCGCCGTCACTTCAGGCTCTCCAGGTACTCCAGCAGCGCCCGCAGGTCCGTCGGCGGCATCGGGTTCTGCGGCATCCGCACCCCGGGCTTCACCTTCTGCGGGTCGACGACCCACCCGGCCAAGTGCCCCGGCACGTTCGGCACGGCCCCGGCGGCCAGCGTCGGGCGGCTCGCGAGGTGCGTCAGGTCCGGGCCGACCCGGCCGCCGGCCGTCGTCCCCTGGACCGTGTGGCACATCGCGCACCGCCCGCCGGTCAGGAAGACCGTCCGCCCGGCCCGCTGGCCGTCGGTCTGCGGCTCCGGGGCCGACTGCCGACGGGCCGCGAGCCACGCGGCGAACCGCTCGGGCGGCTCGACGACGACCGTGAACCGCATCTGGGCGTGCTGGGCCCCGCAGAACTCGGCGCACGCCCCGGCGTACTCGCCCGGGCGGTCGGCCCGGACCCACACGCTCGTGTCGTGGCCGGGGATCATGTCCTTCTTGCCGTGCAGGTTCGGGACCCAGAAGCTGTGGATCACGTCGGTCGACCGGATCTCCAGCTTGGCCACCCGGCCGGCCGGCAGGTGCAGCTCGTTGGCCGTCGTGACGATGTTCGCCGGCACCCGGTCGTCGTACTGCACCTCCCACCACCACTGGTGCCCGGTCACCTTGACGACGAGCGGGTCCGGGTCGTCGGCGGGCAGGGCGTGGACCGCCCGGGCCGTCAACACGTCGGACGCCAACAGCACCAGCAGCAGGGAGACGGTGCAGACGAGCGCGCCGGCGACCGTGTTGCGGATCGCCCGCTCCCGGGCCGGGTCGGGGGCGAGGTCGACCGGCGGCGGCACCGGCTGCTCGGCCGCCGGCGACTCCGCCG
>JAQGHJ010000587.1 GCA_028288905.1 Phycisphaerales bacterium
CGTGGGCCAGGCGGGCTCCCCCGCTCTGCTGGACAACCTTCATCGCTCGACCTCCTGAAACCGCCGACTCTTGATCCTAGGCAAGTAACGTCCCCCGGCCCGCCGTTCTTATGCCGACCCGGCGAACCGATTCCTCCGCCGCCGATACCATATAGGGGCCGGGGTCCGGAGCCATAGGGTGGGGCCCTAAGCTGCGTGCGCGAACGCCTTGAAGGAGCCGCGACCGTCCGGAATCACCGCGCGGCGTCGACCTCCCCAGTTTCGGCCGGCCGGCGGGGATGGGTCTGCGGCGGACGCTGGTTCCCCGGACGTCCGACAACGAATTGGCCGACATGCCCAACCTCCTGACGACCCGCCGGGGCCGGCTCCTCACGTTCTTCCTTCTGTACGTGTCCGAGGGCGTCCCGCAGGGGTTCACGGCCGTCGCCGTCGCGTACCAGATGCGCAAGCGGGGCCTGAGCCCGGCCGCGGTCGGGGCGTTCGTCGCCACCCTGTACCTGCCGTGGGCGTGGAAGGTGTTGGCCGGGCCGGTCGTGGACCTCGTCTACTCCGACCGCCTCGGCCGGCGGCGGGCGTGGATCGTCGGGTGCCAACTCATGATGGCCGCCACGCTGCTGGCGGCGTGGCCGGTCGACTTCGCCGCCCACCTCGGGCTGTTCACCGCCGTCATCGTCCTGCACAACGTGTTCGCAGCCACGCAGGACGTGGCGATCGACGCGCTGGCCGTCACCGTGCTGCCGCCGGCCGAGCGGGGGACGGCCAACGGGCTGATGTTCGCCGGGGCGTACGCCGGGAACGCCGTCGGCGGGGCGGGCGTGCTCTACCTGACGCCGCTCGTCGGGTTCAACCAGACGTTCTGGATGGTGGCGGCGGCATTGCTGGCGATCACCGCCGGCGTGTCGTGGCGGCTGCGGGAGCCGGGGCGGGGTGAAGGGCGGGCGAAGGGCGGCGGTCCCGCTTCCGGGTGGCATGGGAAAACTCCCTGTTCCCCCGTGTCCGCGGCGCGCGAGGAACACGGGCGAACAGGACGTTTGCCCATGCCACCCGGCCCTGCGCCGGACCCTCGGGACCCGCCCGACACGCCATCGCCCGCCGCCCCGTTGTCGTTCGACCACCCGTCCCCCGTCCTGCCGGACCGCCGGGCATACCTCGGCACGCTTTTCCGCTCCCTGTTCGGCACCCGGGCCGGGCTGGCTGGCGTGGCGTTCGCGCTGCTGCCGACCGGGGCGTTCGCCGTCAGCCTGTCGGCCGGGCAGAACCTGCCGGTCGAGTTCGGGCTGTCCGAGACGAACAACGCCCACCTGACGCTGGCCGGCACCGTGCTGTCGGCCGCGGGCTGCGTGGCCGGCGGGTTCCTGTCCGACCGGCTCGGCCGCCGGCGGGCGGTCTCGGCGTTCGTCCTGCTGGCGGCCGTCCCCACCCTGCTGCTCGCCTGGCAGCTCCACCGGCACGGGTGGGTGATGCCGGTCGACACGGCCGCCGCGATCCGCCCGGCCGCCCCGGCCGCACTGGTGTCGGCGTTCGTGGGCGCGACGCTCGCGTACGCGTTCGTGCTCGGCCTGATCTACGGCAGCCGGACGGCCGGGTTCATGGACCTGAGTCACCCGGCCGTCGCCGGCACCCAGTTCACCGCGTATATGGCGATGATGAACCTGACGCTGGCGTACAGCAGCTATTGGCAGGGCCGGGCGGTCGAGCGGGTCGGGTACCCGCTGATGCTGGCGGCCGATGCGGCGCTGGGGCTGGCGTGCCTCGTCCCGCTCGCGCTCATGCGGCCGCGGGCGACCGAGGCGGCTCCCGCGTCACCCGCGTCGGGCGGCCGTCACGCGGCGTGACCGTTCCCGCCGCTCACGCTTCGGGGTCGCCCGCTCCCGCGGCCGCGGGTCACTTGGGTCGGCGTCGCGGCCGCCGGTAACATTTCGCGCATGCCGGAAAGCGACCCTCTCCAGATCCTCTTGTCCCACGACCGCTGGGCCACCGCGCAGCTCCTCGACGCCTGCGGCACGCTGACCGCCGATCAGTTTCACAGCCGGTTCGACATCGGGCCCGGGTCGCTCCACGACGCGCTCACGCACGTCGTCGGCGCGATGCGTGCCTGGACGGAAACGCTCGCCGGGCGGGAGCCTCGCCCGCGACTCGAAACGGACGGGCAGCGGCGGACGCCCGAGCAGTTGCGCGCGTTGTCGGACGAGGCGTGCCGCGAGTTCTCGACCGAGGCCCGCCGCCGCCCGCTCGGGGAAACCGTCACCCGCCGACCGCGGGAGGGGAAGCCGTTCGACATGACCCGCGGCGCCGTCCTCACCCACGTCGCGACGCACGGGATGCACCACCGCGCCCAGTGCCTGAACATGCTGCGCCGGTTGGGCGTCCAGCCGCTCCCGTCGAGCAGCGTCACCGAGTGGACGTGGGTGGGCGAGACGGGGGCGTAAACCGACCGGACGGCTCCGAGGCAGCAAACACGCTGCTTCAGGGGAGCGTCGCCGGACCGGCGCCGCCGAGCCCGGGGCTGAGGTACACCTTCCCGGCCAGGACGGTGCGGACGGCGTGGGCGAGTTCCTCGTGGGCCGCGTCCTTGACCACGTACCCCGTCGCGCCGGCGTCAAACGCGTCGCGCACGGTCCGCTCGTCGGACAGGCCCGAGAGCACCAACACCTTCGTCCCCGGATGATCGGCCAAGATCCGTCGCGTCGCGTCCACCCCGCTCAGGCCGGGCATGTTCAGGTCCATCACGACCACGTCCGGCGGCGACTCGGCGGCCAGCCGCACCGCGGTCGCACCGTCGGCGGCCTCGACCACCTCTAGGTCGGCCTCGGTTGCCAACAACATGCGAAGCGCCTTGCGGAGCAGCGGCTGGTCGTCGGCGAGCAGAATCCGGATGCCCATCCCGACAAACTACGCCTGCCCCGAGATCACGGCAACGTGCGGAAAGGCACCTTGGGACGCCGGTGGGATGGCCGCAACGGTCCCTCCGGCCCAGATATTGAACGCACGGCTTGCGAGCAGCGTAACATTCGTCTTTCGCCGCCCCGGAGCGACTGCTCGGGCACCGCGTCGATGAGCGAGGGCGGGGCCGCGGTTCCGCGCGTTCCGAATCCCGCGCCGGCGGTGTCACCGAAGGTCGTCGCGCGGCCGGGCCGCCTGAACTCTCAGAAGAAACGCACTTTATGACGACCCACGGCCGCACCGCTCCGGGTCAACCGAGGGCCTCGCTCGAAGAGGTGCTGGTGACGGAAGCGCTTGCCGGCCGGCCCGCCCGCGCGCCGGACCACGCCGCGGAAGCGGCGGCCCTGACCGCGCTCGCCGAGGCGATGACGGGCCCGCCGCAGGCCGTCCTCCAGAAGCTCGCCGAGCTCGTCATCGACCTCTGCGGGGCCGACTCGTCCGGGATCAGCATCCTCGAGCCCGGCGGCCGAGACGGCATCTTCCGCTGGCACGCCGTCGCCGGGCGGCACGCCCACCACCTCAACAGCACCGTGCCCCGCGACGCGAGCCCCTGCGGGACCGTGCTGGAGCGGGACCGCGTCCTGCTGTTCGACCGGCCGGGCCGGCGGTTCCTCGACCTCGCCGACGTCGACCCGCCGATCGTCGAGAACCTGCTCGTTCCGTTCCACGCCGACGGCAAGCCGATCGGCACCCTGTGGGCACTCGGGCACACGCCGGAGAAGGCGTTCGACGCCGAGGACGCCCGGCTGCTGACTCGCCTCTCCCGCTTCGCCGCCGCCGCCTACCGGCTCATGTCCGAGCGGGGCGAGTTGGAGCGGCGGGCCCAGGATCGCGCGGCCGAGCTTGTGCGGGCGGAGGCGGCGTTGCGCGACAGCGAGTCGCGGCTCGCCGACCTGGCGGGCACCCGTCGGCTCTACGACCTGCACGCCAAGCTCGCCGTCGAGACGGACCTCAAGGCCGCGCTGGACGAGATCCTCGCGGTCGCGGTCGACTTCGCCGGCACCGACCGCGGCTGCATCCAGCTCCCGAGCGACGACGGCAAGCGGATGGAGATGGTTGCCCACCGCGGCTACGGCCCTGAAAGCGCGTTCACCGAACACTTCCGCGGCAACGGCTCGAAGGTCGGCTGCGAGACGTCCAAGAAGGAGCGGAAGCGGATCATCATCGAGGACGTGGAAACCTTCGTTCCCCTGCTGGGGACCGTGGACCGGGAGGTGTGCCTCTCCGACGGGATCCGCGCCGCCCAGTCGACGCCGATGGTGACCACCAATGGCGTTGTGGTTTTCATCCTGAGCACGCAATACCGGCGGCCGCACCGCCCCGGCGAGGAGCAGCTGAGGCTGATCGACCTGC
>JAQGHJ010000654.1 GCA_028288905.1 Phycisphaerales bacterium
CACCTCGGGGGCGAACTGCGGTGACCCGGCCAGCCGCCGCCGCAGGATTTGCAGCCAGAGCGTGACGCTCCCGAGGTTGCCGCTCAGGTCGTGGCTCAGGAACGACAGGTACTGAAGCTCGGCTTCCGCCGCCGCCCGCAGCCGGTCGTTCTGGTGCCCGACGAAGGCGATCATCGCCTGCTGGGCCATCAGGTCGATGGCCCAGTCCAGCGCCGCCTCCTCCTCCGCATCCATCCGGCGGCCGAGGGCGTCCGCGGCGTGCTCATTGACCAGCCGCCGCAGGAGGCGATCCTCGGTCGCCAAGTCCCCCACGTCGTAGTGGATTTGGAAGCGGTAGACGCCCTGCTCGGGCGACCGCTCCATCAGCCGCTTGACTCAGGCGGGTCGCCCGAGGCGAGGGCGTCGGCCAGCCCCTTGAGGATGTCGGGCAGGCTGTCCAGAACCTCGTCGAACCCGACCTTGTTGGCGGGCGGGACGTGCTGCCGCACCATCTTCTCCCACTCCCGCAGTATCGGCTTGGTGCGGGACCGCAGGGCGGCGGCGAGTTGTGGGTAGGGCCGCTCGGCGAGCGGGCCGGCGACGGGATCGAAGTTGCGGGGGCGGGATCGCGTTGTCTTGGCCACGGGACGGTTGCTCCGGTGCGGTGGCGCGGAAGTCGCACCGCATGACCGGCAACAGCATGCCCGGATCGGGGGCGAACGCGGGGGCGGAACCACCGGGGGAAGGTGACGTTCCGGCCGTCCAAAGGCCGCCAAGTTTGGGCCTCGGCCTCGGGCCTCACGCCGCCGTGGGGCGGCGGACGGCGGCATGACGTGAGCTACCCGTACTACTGTCGGAGACAAGCGGTGTTCGGGGAATGCCGGGGATCCGCCTCATCCATTCTGCCGGCCGGCGTTTCGTCAGGCTTTTCCCCCGTACGCCGCCGAAGGCGGGTTTCCGCTGTCTACATTCCCGACGAAGGGAGTTCCACGGAAGCGACGCATCCTCATCGTTGACGACGACCGGTCGCTCCGCACCGGTCTGGCCACGCTGGTCGAGACCGAGGGGCACGAGGCGGTCACGGCCGCGACGATCACCGAAGGGCTGGACAAGCTCGCTTCGGAGCCGTCCCACCTGATCTTGGACATGGACCTGCCGGACGGCCTCGGGACGACGATCCTGAGGCACGTCCGCGCCAAGCGCCTCCCGGTCAAGGTCGCCGTCCTCAGCGGG
The DNA here is from genome assembly GCA_028288905.1 of Phycisphaerales bacterium. Classification (GTDB taxonomy): domain Bacteria; phylum Planctomycetota; class Phycisphaerae; order Tepidisphaerales; family Tepidisphaeraceae; genus Humisphaera. Next base: position 1,213 of record JAQGHJ010000654.1, read on the forward strand.
ACGGCGGATGCGGCCCTGCTCGGCGAAGCCGCCGACCTGCGGCCCGACGCCACGTTCACGAAGCCGCCGGACTGGGATGCGATACTGGGCTGGGTCGCCAACCCCTGAGGGCGGGACGCCGTGAGCGAGACCGGCCCGGCACCTCGGTTCGACCATCACCAAGAATCGAGCGAACGGATAGCACTGTCCGGCGGCGTGGCGGACTGAGCTGGGTCGCGCCCGCGGCCCCCGAGAGCTGCCCGCGGGCAACCCCAGCCGGTGCCGCGCGTGCGGGTACGACCTAACCGGGAACGCGAGCGGGGCGTGCCCGGAGTGGGGGCGGGCGGCGTGAGGGGGCATCCTTCGCGACCTTTGAGAATCCCACCCACGCCACCCTGCTCCGCCGAGCCGCCGCGACTTTTGATGGGGCCGGCACAGTGCGGGTGCAATTCCCGGAAGTTAGCTGTTAGGGTTGGCCGTTTTACGGAAGTCGGATGGCAGGAAACCCGGGCGTCGAAACGTGCGGCACGGGCACGGTCGGCCTAGACTAGGTACTCGCCGGCGGCCTGCCGCGCCACCACCTCTACCTCGTCCAGGGGAACGCCGGCGTCGGCAAGACCACGCTCGGCCTCAAGTTCCTACTCGCCGGGAGTGCGAACGGCGAGACGTGCCTCTACATCAGCCTGTCCGAGACGAAGGCCGAGCTCGCGACCGTCGCCCGGTCCCACGGCTGGTCGCTCGACGGCATCGGCCACATCGACCTGTCCGCGCTGAGCTCCCAGATCAAGGCCGGGTCGGCGAACACGCTCTTTCACTCCGCCGACGTCGAGCTGACCGAGACGGTGAAGCTCATCTGCGACGAGGTCGACCGCCTCAAGCCCGAGCGGCTGGTGCTCGACTCCCTCTCCGAGATCCGGCTCATGTCCGAGGTCTCGACCCGCTACCGGCGGCAAATCCTGGGCCTGAAGCACTTCTTCGCCGAGCGCGGGACGACCGTCCTCCTCATCGACAACACGGACGACGACACGAGCGACCACCAGATGAAGAGCGTCGCCCACGGCGTCATCGCGCTGGAGCAGGTCCGGAACAAGTTCGGGGCCGAGCGGCGGCGGCTGCGGGTCGTCAAGCTCCGCGGCATCAAGTACCGCGGCGGGGAACACGACTACGTGATCGAGAAGGGCGGCATCGTCGTCTTCCCGCGGCTGGTCGCCGCCGAGCACCTGGAGCGGTTCGAGGCGGGGCGGGTGTCGAGCGGGATCGCCGGGCTCGACTCGATCCTCGGCGGGGGGCTCGCCCGCGGGACGAGCACCCTCTTCATCGGTCCGGTCGGCTCGAACAAGACGACGATCGCAAGCCAGTTCGCGGCGGTCGCCGCCGGCCGCGGCGAGGCCGTCTCCTACTACACGTTCGACGAGACGACCCGGAGCGTCATCGATCGGGCGGGCCAGGTCGGGATCGGCATGCAGAAGCACGTGCAGGCCGGGAACCTGAGCGTCGTCCAGATCGACCCGGCCGAACTGACGCCGGGGGAGATGGCGTCCAAGATCCGGGAGAGCGTCGACGCCGGCACGCGCATGGTGATCCTCGACAGCCTGAACGGCTACCTGAACGCGATGCCGGAGGAGCGGTTCCTCGTCATGCAGCTCCACGAGCTCCTGACGTACCTCAGCCACCGGGGCGTGGTGACGATCCTGGTCCTCGCCCAGCACGGGATGCTCCACAACATGGAGACCCCGGCCGACGTCACCTACCTCGCCGACGCCGTCGTGATGCTCCGCTACTTCGAGGCCGCGGGCGAGGTGAAGAAGGCCATCTCGGTCGTGAAGAAGCGGGGCGGCGCGCACGAGACGACCATCCGCGAGCTCGCCGTCAGGGACAACCGGCTGGTCATCGGCGGACCCCTGAAGGAGTTCCAGGGCGTCCTGACCGGCGTGCCGAGCTTCACCGGACCGGCCCATTCCATCCTGGCGAGAAATGACGACGAGCGCTCACACAGCTGACCGGGAGGCCCCCCGGGGAGCGGGTCCTGCTCCTCACGCCGACCGGGCGGGACTCGCACCACGCCTCGGCGTTCCTGCTCGAGGCCGGCATCCGCACGCACTCCTGCCGCGACGTGGTCGAGCTTTGCGACACCGTCCGGGACGGGGGGGCCGCCGTCCTCGTCGTCGCGGTCGAGGGGCTCGACGGCGGGCGGCACGCCCCGCTCGTCTCGCTCCTGGCGGAGCAGCCGCCGTGGTCGGACATTCCCGTGGTCCTCGTCACGACGGGGGGCGAAGGCGCCCAGACCGTCCTCCGGGATCACCTGGCCGCCGGCGGGAGCACGACGTTCCTCGAACGCCCGTTCCGGGCCGTGACGCTCGCGAGCATCGTCAGGGTGGGCCTCCGCTCGCGGCGGCGGCAGTACGAGCTCCGGGACATCATGGCCGACCGGGAACGCCTCCTCCGCGAGGCCGAGCACGCGGGCCGCATGAAGGACGAGTTCCTGGCCACCCTGTCCCATGAACTCCGGACGCCGCTCAGCGCCATCCTCGGGTGGGCGCAGCTGCTCAGCCGGGGCGATCGGGCGGTCGAGGAGTTCCGCGAAGGGCTTGCCGTCATCGCCCGGAACGCCCGGTCGCAGACGCAGCTCATCGAGGACCTCCTCGACATGAGCCGCATCGTCGCGGGCAAGGTACGGCTGGACGTCCAGCTCGTGAGCCCCGCGACGCTCCTCGACGGCGCGGTCGAGGCGTTGCGGCCGGCGGCCGAGGCGAAACACATCCGCCTCGTGAAGGTTCTAGACCCCGCGGCCGGGCCCGTCTCGGGCGACCCGGCGAGGCTCCAGCAGGTCGTCTGGAACCTAATGACGAACGCCATCAAGTTCACCCCGAAGGGCGGCAAGGTCCACGTCCGGCTCGGGCGCGTGAACTCGCACGTCGAGATCTCCGTCGCCGACACGGGGCAGGGGATCGGGCCCGGGTTCCTCCCCCACGTGTTCGACCGCTTCCGCCAGGCGGACGGCTCGAGCACGCGTCGCGCCGGCGGGCTTGGGATCGGCCTCTCCATCGTGCGACAGCTGGTCGAGCTCCACGGCGGCACCGTGCGCGCCGAAAGCCCGGGGGACGGGAAGGGGTCGACGTTCACCGTCGACCTCCCGCTCGCGATCGTGCACGTCGAGAATTCACCGGCGGGTTTACGGGTCCATCCGAAAGCGCCGTCCGCGGCCGCGTAGGATTGCGACGCGGCGCCCCTGGAGGGCGTGACCGTCCTGGTCGTCGACGACGAACCCGACGCCCGCAGGCTCATCCGGCGGATGCTCGAGGAATGCCACGCGACGGTTCTGGTCGCGGGATCGGCGGCGGAGGCGATCGCGCTCACGGCCTTCGCCCGGTCGGAGGACCGGACGCGCGCCCTCCGCGCGGGCTTCGCCGTCCACGTGTCGAAGCCCGTCGAGCCGTCGGAACTAATTGCCGCCGTGGCAAGCGCCGCGGGACGAACGCTTGGGTCGTGGCAGGGGTTGAGCCACGGGGGTTGACGCTCAACCGTACCGAACCCGCGAGAGGGGGGGCTCGCGACGGAGATGACCTCCGCCCCGTCCACTCCCTACGGCGGGGGCGGGTCCGCCGCCGGCCTGGCGGCCGTCGACGTCGTGTACGTCGTGCGGCGGGTCATCCGCCCGGTCTACCTGCTCGATGCGGCCGCGGAACTGGTGCTGATGGCGGGCTGGGCGGTCGGGTGGGCCCGACACGGCGGCATGTCGTGAGGAGGCGCGCGCGGCGGCCCCTCTTACGGCGGCCGGCGCAGCGGCGACGGGCTCCGACCGTCTTTACTTGCGGAGCCCCGGGGATCATATTGGCCCCGACCGCCCCGTGAAACTTCTGTTTCTCCGGTGGCGGCCGTACTCGCCGCACCGTGACACGCTCCCGCCCCAACCGTCGCCCAGGCCCCCGTGCCCTGCTCGGGATCGAGCCCGCCCCGGCCGGGCACCGCGAGCAGCTGATCTCGGCGGCCGGCGGGTTCGCCGGCATCCTCCTCGTGTGGGCCGCGACCGCGTGCCTAGCCGGCCCGCCGGCCGCGGCCGGGGCGGTCATGGCGTCCGTCGGGGCGTCGGCCGTCCTGCTGTTCGCCGCCCCGCACGGGCCGATGTCCCAGCCATGGCCGGTGCTCGGGGGGCACGCGCTGTCGGCCGCGGTCGGCGTCGCCTGCCACCGGCTCCTCCCCGACCCGCGGCTGGCAGCCCCGGCGGCGGTCGGGCTGGCGATCGGCGTCATGTACTACGCCCGGTGCCTGCACCCGCCCGGCGGGGCGACGGCGCTGGCCGCCGTCCTCGGCGGGCCGGCCGTCCACGCGCTGGGGTACCGGTACGTGCTCGCCCCAGTCCTGCTGGACGCGGGCGTCGTCCTGGCCGCCGGCGTGCTGGTCAACGCCCCGTTCCCCCGGCGGCGGTACCCGGCCGCCCTGGCCCGCCGCC
>JAQGHJ010000675.1 GCA_028288905.1 Phycisphaerales bacterium
CCGCGAACAGTGACCGCGTCGGGCCGACCCCAGTCGCCGCCCGACTTCGCGAACCCAGGAGCCCGCCCGTGACCCCAGCCCGCCGACCCGCCCGCCCCAGCCGCCGGCCCGGCCCCGCCGCCCGGCTCGGCCGAAACGCCCGGTCCGCGTTTACTCTGCTGGAGATGCTGATCGCGATCGGCGTCATCCTGGTCCTCATGGCGTTCGGCATCCTCGGGTATCGCTCGATGGAGCGGAGCACGTCCCAGAAGCAGACCAAGACGATCCTCGGCACGGCCGAGTCGCTGCTGAAGGGCATGAGCGGGGTCGGGGCGGCCGCCCGCGTCGAAGGGTCGGCCGACCAGTCGCCGTCCCCGTTCTACCTGACCGGCCAGATCATCAAGGCCCCGGCCGACATCACGATCAAAGCCCAGACCGACCGCGACGAACTGATCAAGGGCACCACCGGCTTGGCGCTCGATTCGACGAGCGTGACCGGCGGGGCCATGCCCAAGACGCTCCAGCGGCTGATGCAGATGCTGCTGGCCGTGCCGGCCAACAAGGCCGCCATTGAGGGGCTGCAGAGGGACCACCTGGTGATGCCGGTCGGGTCGGCCACCCCGTACACCACCCCGATGCTGGCCGACGCGTGGGGCAACCCGCTGATCCTCGTCCCGTCCGGCGGGCTGATGAAGGTGAAGGTCAACGGCACCGACCTGACCACCCCGATCACCAGCACCGGGCTGGTTCGGGACACGGGCAAGTACCCGACCCTGGCCGAGGACCCGGCCCGGCAGAACCGCCCGTTCTGGGCGTCGGCCGGCCCGGACGGCAACTTCTACGAGGGCGACGACAACATCTACTCGTTCGAGAAGTGACCGGGCGGCCCGCCGCCGCCCCCGGCGGCTCAGTGTCCCCGTCGTGCCCGTGCCCGCCCGTAGCGAAGGAAGCTCACCCGTGAACACCGCCCGCCCCACCAACACCCCGCGCCGCCGCCGCCCGCCGGCCGCCCGTCGCCCGGCGTTCACGCTCAACGAGCTGCTCGTCGTCATCGCGATCGCCGTGCTCGTCGTCGCGCTCGCCGTCCCGGCGTTCAACGTCATCACCAACTCCCGGAGCGTCGACGGTGCCGAGAACCAGATGTCGGCGTACGTCGCGACCGCCCGGCTGGAGGCGATCGGCCTGCAGGAGCCCCGCGGCGTGATCTTCTTCGAGGACCAGGTGACCGGCCGGGTCACGCTCGCCCAGGTGTACCACCCGCCGGCCGCTGCCGACCCGCTCGTCGACATCGACCTGTACCCGAACCGCGACGAGATGGTGTTGCCGAACGGGGTCGGGTGCCAGGAGGTGCCGGGCACGCCGGGGGCGGCTACCCAGGTGTTCCCGTGGCGGCCGTGGGGCGTGGTCATGTTCGACCGGACCGGCGCGCTGACGACGGACAACGTCCGCATTCCCACCGCCGGCACGAACGCGCTGCGGGACCGGATCGTGAAGGTCAAGGACAAGGACGGGAACGACGTCGTCCTGAAGTCCACGGAACAGCTCGTCCCGGCCACGATCGGGTTCGCCCTGTTCGACGCCAAGGCGTATGCCGAGATTGGCCCGGCGAACCGTAAAACGTGGCTGAACGATAACGCGTCCCCGTACCTCGTGAATCGGTATAACGGCACGCTGCTGAAGGGCCAGTGACCCGCCCCGGCCGGCCTCTCCCCCGGCCGTCCGGCCCGAACGACGCACCGCTCCCCCGACCTCCTGACAGGCGGCCGAAGTCATGACGCACCGCACGCCCACCCGCCTCGTCCCGCCCGCCGGCCGCCGTGGCCGCCGCGGGTTCTCGTTCGTCGAGATCCTGTTCGCCGTGATGATCCTGGGGATCGGGTTCATCATGATCGCGGGCATCTTCCCGGTCGCGATCAGCCAGACCGCCCTGACCCAGGAGGAGACCGTCGCCGCCGCCACCGCCCGCGGTGCGGTCGCGGCGTACAGGGTGCTCCCGAACCTCCAGACGTTGATCCCGGCTACAAACACGGTAGTCCGGCTGACCGACCTAAATTGGGACTTGGTTCGTGGGAACCAAATCCTTGTTGAAGACCCGAGGTTCGGATGGACCGCGCTGGCAATCCGCGGTGCGCCGGATCCCGCAGGGCGAGCGCCTAACGCGGCCAGGTTGATTGTTATCCCGTGTCAAGTCCGGGGCCGATCCGCATTCACGAACAACGACCTCACTCAGGGCTCTTCGAACACGTCGGCCCACGCGACCCTGATGCCCTTGCCGTGCACGGTACGACTAAAGGAAGGCTACGACTCCGCGGATCGGATCCAAGTGGTTGACGGGATCGGGGCCGGTGCGGCCGCGGCGGGCGCGGTGATAGTTTTGGCCAACCCGACTCAGAACGACCAGAGTAGTCGGCCGGTTGCGGGTCGAACGTACCGACTCGGAAATGTCGTCGACGAAGCGAATCGAATTTACGAGTTGCTGCCCGGGAACGACTTGGAGATCCGGGCCGGAACGAACGGGGTATTCGATCCAAATACAATTGCCGGTTCTGCGAGCGGCGGCGGGGACGACCTGCGGGAAGGCACCACGCCGGACGGATCCGATGTCACCTCCGGGGTGCAAGTGGACGCGTTCATTGTCGGCAGGGCAGTATCCAATCCCGGCGTATCCGCTGCCCCGACCTTCGAAGGGCCCTCCATCGCGACCGGCGTTTACTCCACGTACATCTCCCTGCAGTGAAGGGCGTCCCGTTTCTGGCTGGCCCAAGCCCGCTCGACCCTACTCGGCCGAGCTCATCGGCGCACAAGCGAGGTAGACCATGCACGCCCTAAAACTAGCCCAGCCATTCGTACAAGCTTTCCGTCGGCGTGTGGCATTCACGTTTGTCGAAGTGTTGATCTCGGTCGCTTTGGTGTTGATCTTCATTCTCGGCGTTAATCA
>JAQGHJ010000700.1 GCA_028288905.1 Phycisphaerales bacterium
CTATGCCGCTCGCCGACGTCCTCCACACCTTCCAGCAGTACGGCTGGGTCCACCTGACCGTGCTCGCCGCGATTGCTGCCGCCGCGTACCTACTCCCGCGGCGGCGGCGCGGGCTGATCGACGAGCCGGCCCGCCGCCGGCTCGACGTCGTGCTCGGCGTTGTCGCGCTCGTCATCTGGGTGGCCAGCCAGATCGTCGAGTTCACCCCCGGGCGGTACGCGTGGGGGCAGTCGCTCCCGATCCAACTCTGCGACATCGTGGGGTTGGCGGCCCCGCTGGCCCTGTGGTCCCCGTGGCGGGTGTGGCGGGTGATGCTTTACTACTGGGGGATCGGGCTCAGCACGCAGGCGCTGATCACGCCCGAGCTCGTGTACGGCCTAGCGTCCATCGACTTCTGGTCGTTCTGGCTCCCGCACGGGGCGATCGTGGCGATCGCCGTCTACGACTTGGTCGGCCGCGGGTACCGGCCGGGGTGGCGGGATTACGGGCTGGCGCTCGCCACGCTGACCGTTTACTTTGCGGCGGTGCTGCCGTTCGACGTCGCGTACCACGTGAACTACGGGTTCGTCGGCGAGGGGATGCCCGGGCAGGCGAGCGTGATCGACTTCCTCGGGCCGTGGCCGTTGCGGGTGTACAAGCTGGTGGTGGGGGTGATCCTGTTCCTGGCAGCGATCACGGTGCCGTGGGTGGTCGCCGCCCGCCGGCGTCGGGCCGAGGGACGGGACATCGAAACAACGACGACCTCGGCCGAACCGGTGACGCCGACGCTGTAGAAACCGGCGGCACGGCCGGCCCTACGACGTTCCTCTGCCGTCAGTTCCCCGCCGGCTTGATGTTCGTCAGGATGAACACGTTGTCCTGGAAGTCGAAGTTCTGGCTCTTCGGGTCCACGCTGTAGTCCATGCACACGAAGTACGTGTTGTCGAGCAGGTTGCCGAGGTGGTCCCGGACCGGGAAGAACCGGAGCGTGTGCCCGCCGCCGTTCTGGTTCGCGTTCAGCGAGTCGACGCTGTACTCGCTGTCGATCTTGAACCCGAACGGGGCCGACCCGACGCTGAACGTGGTCGCGGCAGCAGTCGTGGTCGGCGACGCGTCCTTGTACGGCAGGAACGATTGGCCGGCCAGCCCGGCGCTGGCCAGGACGTTGTGGACCACCTTGTCGGACTTGAGGAAGTAGGCGAAGCGGGTGATGTCGCCCTGCGACCGGAACTTGCTGAGCTGGCGGACCCCGACCGACTTGCTCGCGTTGGCGGCCGTCCAGTACGCGCTGACGACCTCCTCGCCGTAGTACTGGGCCGAGGTGGCCGGCTGGCCGAGCGTCACGGTCTGACCGGCCGCGATCTGCGTCTTGAAGTTCGCCAGCAGGTTCACCTGCGTCTGGAGGTTCGGCTCCTCGTTCCGCTCCGAGTCGTTCTGGAACCAGCCGGCGAGCTCCTCGGTGTAGGTCGGGTTGGCCGGGTCGTTCGTCGCGAACGACATCGACCCGATGTACGCCCCGGCGTCCCGGGCGTTCGTCGTGGAGTTCGTCTGGTTGTACGTGAACTTCGGCGGCGCGGTGGCGGTGAACAGCACCGTCACCGTTACTGATTTGCCGGCCGGGATCGCCAGCGGCGCCATCCCCAGGATCTGGAATGGCCCAACGATCTTGGCCGTCCCGAACCGCAGCGTCTGGTCGCCGGTATTCGTCAGCCGGAGCGTACCGCGGTCCTTCACGTAGTTCGGTTTGTCGACGTTGATGTTGCGAATGCGGTTGAAGATCATCCGCTCGAACCCCGGCAGCACGTCGAGGTTATCGACCTTCAACGCGGCCGATAGGAAACGTCGTGGCTCCAAGTGCTCGACCATCGCCGGACGGGCGGCAGCGGAGCGGGCCGGGGCGGCAGCGGGGTTCCGCTGGGGAGTGAGATCGGTCCGCTGCGACATCGTGGGGGTGCTCCGCTCGGGCTGGCGAATGGCCTCGGGTCCGGGACACAGATCCGGTCGGGCCACGGGGAGTGCATCGGGGCAAACGGTAAGGGCGCATCGGGCCCGCGGGCAATTCGATACCGCTCCGCCCGCCCGCCGCTCGTGCGACGATCACGGCGGATAATACCTCACAAATCCCGCCGGTTGACGAAAAAACGACGGCGGCCGACAAGAAGAATGCTCCCGGTTAGAGAGCTTCCTTCCCGTCGGCCCCGGGCCGGTGCGGACTGGTTGGATGTTGCCGCGACCGGTCCCGGCAGACGTCGTTACCGGGCGGTCGAAGTCACGCCGGCGTTCCGGCTCAATTCCCGGCCGGCACGATGTTGCTGATGATGTACACGCCGTCCTGGAAGTCCCAGTTCTGCGTGCCGGCGCTGACGCTGTAGTCCATCGCCATGAAGTAGGTGTTGGCGATCTTGTTGCCGAGGTGGTCGCGGACCGGCCAGAAGCGGACGTGGTGCCCGCCCCCGGTCTTGTTCGAGTTCAACTTGTCGTCGCTGTACTCGTTGTCGATCTTGAACCCGAACGTGGCGGAACCCGGCGAGATGGAGGTGGACGCGGCCACGCCCTTTTGCCCCTCCTTGTACGGCAGCAGGCTCTGGCCGGCGAGGGCGGCCGTGGTCAGGGATTGGTAGACGCCCTTCGTCGCCTTGTTGTACCAGGCGAACTTCATCACGTACCCCTGGCTGTGGAAGGCCGCAATGTTCCGGACCGACACCGACTTGGCCGGGTTCGCCGCCTTCCAGTACGCGCTGACGACCTCTTCGCCGACGTACTTCGGGGTCGTGCCCTGCGGGAAGGTTGGGGTCTTGGTCGAGCTGATATTCGTCTTGTAGTCCATCAGGACGTTGACGATCGTCTGAAGCCCCGGCTCCTGGTTGTCCTCGGACTTGCCCTGGAACCACCCGGCCAGCCCCTCCTTGTAGGTGGCGTTCGCCGGGTCGTTCGTCTTGAACGACAGCGACCCGACGTACGCGCCGGCGGCGGTGGCCCGGTTCGTGTAGTTGGTCTGGTTGTACGTGTACCTCGGCGGGGCGGTGGCCGTGAACTGCACGCCGATCGTCACCGACTTGCCCGCCGGCAGCGACGCCGGCAGCGCGTTGAGCAGCTTGAACGGACCGCTGATCGTCGCCCCGCCGAGCGTCAGCGTCGAATTGCCGGCGTTCGTCAGCTTGAGCGTCCCGCGGTCCTTCACGTAGTTCGGATAAGTCGTGTTCGGGTTCTGGATGCGGTTGAAGATCATCCGCTCGTACCCGGGGATGATGTCGAGGTTCTCGACCTTCAGCGTGGCCGACAAGAACTGCCGCGCCTCCAACGGCTCCGCAATGCAGGCGGCGGGGGCGGCGGTCGGGGAGGACGACGCGGCCATCTTGCGACCGAACGAGAACAACTTCGACAACTTCATCGTGCGCTCCTGGGAACCGACGAGAGCGGGCCGACACGGCCGACGCCGCCCGCCTCGAACCTCATCTGGTAAGACAAAAACCGAATGTAGAGCGGGACCAGCTACCCGTGCCGACCCGACGCAAGGGGAGTCTACCCTAACTTTGCCACCACCGCCGTAGGGAATCGCGAGCAGTCCACCGGGGACACGATCTTGGCCGGACAGGCACCCACGACACAAACACTTATCGATTTCGGATTCAAATACTTACAGCAATCTATCCCGTCCGCCCCGCGGCACTAGGGTCAGGACCTTTTCGACAATCTGCTCGACGGTCACCCCTTCGGCGTCCGCGTTGAAGTTCGGCACGATGCGGTGGCGGAGCACGGGGGCGGCGACCGCCTCGACGTCCTCGACGGTCACGTGCATCCGTCCCTGCGTCAGCGCCCGGGCCTTGCCCGCCAAAATCAGGTATTGCCCGGCACGCGGCCCCGCCCCCCACGACAGCCAGTGGCGGACGAAGTCGCTAGCACCCGGCTCGTTCGGCCGCGTCGCCCGGACGAGGTCCAGCGCGAAGTCGTACACGTGGTCCCCGACCGGCACCCGGCGGACGACCTCCTGGAGCCGGACGATCGTCGCCGCGTCGATCACCTTCTTCACCCGCGGGACCGCCGCCCCGGTCGTCCGCTTGAGCACCTCCAGCTCTTCGCCGCGGCCGGGGTAATCGACGATCACCATGAACATGAACCGGTCGAGCTGGGCCTCGGGCAGCGGGTACGTGCCCTCCTGCTCGATCGGGTTCTGGGTGGCGAGGACGAAGAAGGGGTCGGGAAGGTCCAGCGTCTGGCTGCCGGCCGTCACCTGCCGCTCCTGCATCGCCTGGAGCAGGGCGGCCTGAGTCTTCGGGGGCGTCCGGTTGATCTCGTCGGCCAGCAACAAATTGGCGAAGATCGGGCCGCCGACGAACTCGAACCGCCGCCGGCCGGTTTCCGGGTCCTCCTGCAGCACGTCGGTGCCGGTGATGTCCGACGGCATCAGGTCGGGCGTGAACTGGATCCGGCGGAACGACAGGTCCAACGCTTGGCCGAGGGCGGAGATCAGCAGCGTCTTGGCCAGTCCCGGCACCCCTTGGACGAGGCAGTGCCCGCGGGCGAAGACGGCGACGAGGATCTCCTCGATGACCCGTTCCTGGCCGACGATCACCTTCGAAAGTTCGTGCCGGAGCTGGTGGTATACCTCGCCGAGGTACTGGGCCGCCCGCACGTCCGACGCGTCGGGGCCGGGGGGCGGGGCGGGGTGGGACGGGTCAACCGGCATGGCGTTCGGGAGGGGAACCAACGGGGACGATCGTCACCGCTTCAGCACCCGGATCGACTGCACGACCGGCGGGTCGCCTGCGGGCTTCGTCCCGTCGAGCCGGATGTAACGCACGCCGACCGTTCGCGGCTTGGCGGCGAGGCCGCTCGGGCCGGCCCACAGGCGCTGGGCACCGGTCGACACCACGGCCAACTGCTTGCCGACGACGAGGCGGACGACGAGCGGGTCGCCCTTGCCGTCCGGCTTCCCGGCGGCGTCGGGACGCGGGGCGTCGACCTCCATGCGGTCGCCGGCGACGACCTTCTGCCGGCTGCCCTGGAGCAGCCAGACCAGCTCGTTGCTGCTGGTGGCCTTGTCCGGGCTGAAGTCCTCGGCGGCCGAGACGAACACCTGGACGATCAGGTCGTCCGCCGGCCGGCCCGGCTTGAGCTGGACGACCACGGCGAACGGCTCGTCTGCCGGCACGGGCTGGGAGATCAGGACCGCGCCGCCGACCGCGTCGGCGGCGGCGGGCGAGCCGGCGGGCGGGGCCACCGGGGCGGCCGGCCGCAGACCGGTGTGGCCCGCATCCAG
>JAQGHJ010000746.1 GCA_028288905.1 Phycisphaerales bacterium
AGTACCTCAAGCAGGGGTCGGAGGGCGGGTCGGTCGCGGCGACGAACTGCCGGATCTACGGCCCGTGGCGGAGCACCGAGGGGTGGGCGTTCCGCAGCGCGGTGAAGGGGGTGACGTCGGGCGGCACCCACCCGGGGTTCGCGGTGATCGACTGCCCGCCGGTCGTGGTGGACTACATGCCGACCGTGAAGGCGATGCTCGCCCGGGCCGTGCAGCCGCGGGACGGGCGGACGCGGCTCAACGCGATGATCCGATCGGCCGCCGAAGCCGCGGCGGTGGCCGTCCGGAGGTGACGGCCGCAATAGCCCGGCGGCGGTCACGGGGTGTACAGCTCCAGGTACCCGCAGAGCGGGCAGGCGTGGGCGACGACCAGCAGCCCTTGGTCGCCGTCGAACGCCGCCCACCCGCCGGCTTGGTCGGGCGGCCGGGTCGCCCGCATCAGGGCCAGGTAGCGGCCGCCGGATGCGTCCGTGAGCGGCACGAGCGTTTGGTCCGGGTGGTTGACGCAGACCAGAGTGTCCCCGTTGAGCGGCATGACCGCATAGTAATCGCGGCACACCCAACCGCGGCGACCCGCCCGCCCCCGCGGCCGGGTGACGACCCCCCGAGCCCCGATGTCCGCCCCCGCCGTCAACGCCTACTCCAAGCGGTCCGCCGACGCCCGGTACTACACCCGGTCCGAGGTCGACGCGATCGTCGCCGGCATCCCGGTGCCGGACACGAGCGGGCTCATGCCCAAGGCGGGCGGGGCGTTCACGGGGCCGGTGTCGTTCGGGGCGGGGGCGACGTTCGGAGACGAGGTTTTTGCACCGACTGTTCGGACATTTGGTCCGTACGGACTGATCCGCCTAGACGCGAGGTACGGCAACGCTCTTGAATCCTATGGGTCCGCCCCAATCACAATTCACCAACAGAGCGGTAATGGGGTGGTAATCGGGGGCGATGTTCGCCCCGCCGGTGCCCCGACCGGGAATGCGACGGTCGTTGCTAATCAGTTGGCTGCGATGGCGGGGGCGGTAGTAACGGGTGATGCTCTTGTCACTAATCGGCTTCGCATCGGAACAACAGGGAGCCCCGACCGTCCGATTTATGTCAAAGGTCCAACCGCTGTCTCGACTTTCACGGGGATACCCTCGGCTACAGTTACCGACGAATCAACGGTGTCCTTGCACGCATTCCTGCGAACCACTGAGGCCCAAGTAAGAAGTAATGTTGCATTGGGATTTGCGGCCGGCGGGTCGGCTACGTCGCATTTGCAAATTGCGGCTGACGGTTCGACAACGTTCTACGGCCCGCTCGCCGCCACGCAGGGGGCGACGGTAACGGGGGGCTTGACAGCGGGCAACCTCACGCTAGGCATCTACGGACTCGGTAACGCAGACCTGAATTACGGCCTTAGCCGAGCCGGGTTGACGTTGGGGACGTACGGCGGCCAAGGCGTCCCGATCCTGTTTTACCCCGCTGACACCAACGGGTACGGCGGTGCCGCCGACACCCGCCTCCGTCGCACCGCCGCCAACACCCTCACGCTGGACGACGCGGCGGGCGGGCCGGCAAACCTCGCGTTGCCGTTCGAGGGCCAGTTGAGGTTCGGGGACGCGAACCACTACATCAAGACCACCGGCGGGTACGGGACCACCTACTACGACACGAACGGGCACCACTTCGCCGGCGGCCCCGTGTCGATGACCAACCCGGCGTTCACGACCGACCTGGGCGATTGCACGGCCACCGCGCGGTGCAACGCGTTCGCGAACGACGGCGTCGCGTTCCGGGCGATGCGGGGGAACGACCCGCTCGGCCGCCTCTACTTCGCGGGCGACACGGGGGCCGGGCAGCACACCTACCTCGACTGCAACGGGGGGGCCCTGACCCTCCGCGGCGGGGACGGCACCGGGGCCGCCGGCCTGACCGCCGGCCGCATCACCCACGCGCTCGCCGCTTCCGCCCCGTCCCTGCTGCCCGGCCAGTCGCAGGCGTGGGCCGACGCCGCCGCCCACGCGTACACGATCGACTGGGTGGAGGCCGACACCACCCTCCGCCGCAAGGCCCTCGTCTCCGACGTCTGACCGAACAGGAACCCGACCCATGAGCGACGCCAACCCGTCCGCCGCCCCCCACGTGACCCAGTCGACCCCGGCCGAGCGGTTCCTCCGCGACGTCCGGGCCGACGCCGCCGGGTCGCTGGCCGGGTACATCCGCAACTACGAGACGACCCGGGCGAAGGTGCTCGGGCTCCCGATGTACGGCCAGGACCCGACCGGCCAGTTCGCCGAGGTCCCCCGGGGGCCGGGCGAGCTGACGTTGCAGCAGCGGCTGGACGCGATCGGGGCCGGGCTGATCCCGCTGCTGACCGACAACGCCGCCCCCAAGGCCATGATCGAGGCGCTCGCCCGGGCCAAGGCCGAGCAGCTCGGCGGGCTCGACGCGGTCGACGCCCAGGGCGAGTGGGGCTTCCTGCTCGCGTACCGCCGGCGGGAGCCGCTGAGCGGGGCGCTGGTCCGGGGGGAGGACGGGGAGCCGGTGTGGGAGCTGCCGGGGCTGCCGTTCGTCGTCCAGCGGCCGAGCAAGGTGCCGGGCAAGCAGGCGGCCGTTTACTCCGTCAACATCGCCGTCGGCCCGGACGGCCGGGGGACGGCCGCGTTCACGCTGCTGAACCCTGACGTCGCCGGCGTCGTGGCCGGCAGCGGCGACCCGCTGTAAGCGGCGGCAGACCCCGTCCGATCGGAGCCGCCCACATGGCCAACGAACTGATTGCCTCCGACCTGACGCCGGGCGCGACCTACTACGCGGTCGCGACGGTGGGCGGGCTGTACCTTCGGGCCGACACGGCCGCCGTCGAGGCGTTCTCGTCGGCCCACTGGCCGTCGTACGCCATCGCCGCGGGCCAGGCGAACGCGGCCGGGGACTGGTTCGGCACCTTCCCGGCCGGCGCGCCGGGTGGCGTGTACGTCGTTCGGCTCCGTCGCCGGGTGGGGTCTACGCCGGATCTGGAGGACGATGCACAAGAGGGGTCCGACGAACTGCAATGGGCGGGCGGGGCCGACGCCGAATCGGTGCCGGGCACGATGCCCGTCTCCGTCGCCCAGCTCCGCGCGTACCTGCGGATCAGCGGCACCGACGAAGACGCCCTGCTGGCCGACGCGATCGCCGCCGCGACGGAGCACGTCGAGCGGGAGACGCGGCAACGGCTGATCAGCCGCGCGGCGACGCTGAAGCTCGACGGGTTTCCGGCCGGGCCGATCGCCCTGCCGTGGGTGCCGGTGCTGTCGGTCGACGGCGTGACGGCCGGCGGCGAGACGATCGACCCCGACACGTACACGGTCGACGTCCACACGCCCGGCGACGAGGCCCGCGGCGGCCGCGTGCTGGCGGTCGGCGGGTGGCCGGGGTCGGGGCCGGTCGTCATCAGCTACACGGCCGGCTACGGGGACTCAACCGCCGACGTGCCGCCGTCGCTCCGGCGGGCGGTGCTCTGGCTCGCGGGGCACTTCTTCGAGAACCGCGAGGCCGCGACCGAGAAGCCGCTGACGGAAACACCGCTGGGCGTGCGGACGCTGATCGAATCGAACATGTTCCGCGAGGCTTTCTCGGCCTAGCGCAATCCGCTGAACCGCCGGGGCCGAATCGGCGGACTCTATTGGTAGTGCAAGCGGGAAAGCTCCGAAACCTCGTGACGCTGCAACGGCCCGTCCGGACGACGGACGAACTAGGGGCGTCGGTCGTCGCGTGGGAAACGGTCCGCCAGGTGTGGACGGAGATCAAGCCGGCCACCGCTCGCGAGCTGGCCAGGGTGGGGCGGGTGGACGCCGAGACGTCGCACGTCATCACGGCCCGGTACGCGGCGGACGTGGCGGCCGACTGCCGGCTGACGTACGCCGGGCGGACGTTCAACATTACCGGCGTCGTCGACGTCGGCGAGCGGCGGCGGGAGCTGGCCATCTACGCGACAGAGGTGAAGTAGTGGCTGCGGGTGTGTTCGTCACGGGCGACAAGGAAACCCGGCGGATGTTCGCCGAGCTGCCCAAGCGGGCGGTGAACAAGGCCCTTCGGGCGTCGGTCGTCGCGGCCGCCACGCCGGTGATGCAGACGGTCAAGCAAACGGCCCCCGAAGAGAGTGGCCTGCTAGCGAAGTCGATCGCAAAGAAGATCTGGAGCAAGAAGGGTTCGCACGCGGCCATCATCGGGGCCAGGGCCGACCGATCCGGGACGTACCGCGGGCGGAAGCGTGTGCCGTACAAGTACATCGCCTTGGTGGCGCAGGGGACCGA
This sequence comes from Phycisphaerales bacterium, assembly GCA_028288905.1. Lineage (GTDB taxonomy): Bacteria > Planctomycetota > Phycisphaerae > Tepidisphaerales > Tepidisphaeraceae > Humisphaera. Next base: position 4,272 of record JAQGHJ010000746.1, read on the forward strand.
ACCGCACGACTTGAGCAAGAAGGCCGTCCGGAAGAAGGGGAAGGTCTCCGGGCACCAGGCCGGTGCCGGAACCGGGATGCACCCGGGGGCGAAGCCGAACCCGTTCCTCCGCGACGCCCTGGACGTCAACCGGGCGAAGGTCCAGAAGATCCAGGCGACGAAGCTCCGCGACTCCCTGGAGCATGAGGCCGCCAAGCTCGGGAGCCGGTAGCACATGGCAAGCGTCGAACAGGCCATCCGCGAAATTCTGGTTGCCTCCGCTGTGAACGGAATGGTCGCGGGCAAGATCCGCCCCCTGAACGCCGCTCAAGACGAGGCCCGGCCGTACGTGCTGTTCGCCATGTCCGCCGTCGAGCCGATCGACACGTTCGACGGCCCGTGCGAGTGGGAAAAGACGAGCGTCGAGGTGACGTCTTACGCGGACACGTACAAGGCCGTTCTGTCGCTCTGCCAAGCGTGCCGGGCCGCATTGCACCACTACGCTGGCACCGCCGGGGGGCTCGACATCGCCCCGTGCCTGATGACTGAAGAGACGTCCGTCGAAACCGTGTCCGAGCCGGGCATGGAGTCGCCGGTGTACGTGCGAACGCAGACCTACCGGCTTCTCAACCGGCCAACTCAGGAGTGATCGGCGATGCAAACCCCCGTCTACGGGACCATCATTTCGTACGCCTCCGTCGCCACGTACGACGGCGAGGGGGCGACGTTTACCCCCTTCGCCAAGCTGCGGTCGATCACGCCGCCGAAGCCGGAGGCGGAAGACATCGACATCACTAACTCCGATAGCCCGGACTCGGCCCGGGAGTTCGAACCCGGCCTGTTCGACCCGGGCGAGACGGAGTTCACCATCCTCTACAACAAGGCGGTGGCCGTCGCCCTGTACGCCCTCTTCCGCGTCCCGAAAGGCTTCCGCATCGAGTTCCCCGACGGGTCCGGCTGGCTGTTCAACGGCTACGTCAAGTCGATCGGCGACGAGGGCGATCTCGGCGACGTCTACGAAACGACGATCACCATCAAGATCAGCGGTAAGCCGGCGAAGCTGGCAGACGTGACGCCCGCGTAACGCCGCGGCGTGCCGAGCGACGTAGGAACCCCAATCCCGAACCGAACCCCACCCGCCATGAGCCTCACTAAAGCCGCCTTCCTGTCCGCCCTGACGTCCTTCCGCCGGGAGCACGTCGCGCTCCCCGACGGGTCGACCGTGTACGTCCGCGAGCTGAGCGCGGCCGACCGCAACGAGCTGGTCGCGACCGCCACTGCGGCCAAGGAGGACGGCGGGAAGGTAAGCGGGTTCCAGGTGCGGGCCGTCGTACTGACGGCGTGCGACGCGGATGGCAACCGGCTGTTCGGCGACGCCGACACGGCCGCGGTGTCCGCCGGGCCGGCCAGCGTGATCGACGTCGTGTTCGGGGCGGCCGCCAAGCTGAACGGGATGACGGCCAAGGAGGACGACGCGGCAAAAAACTAATGGGGCGTCCGGACCGGCGGCTGGCCTTCCACCTCTGCCGGGAGCTGGGCGCGATTCACCCCGATCACCTGCTAGCCAGCCTCACGGCCCGGCAGTGGGACGAGTGGGTGGCCTACTTCAGCATCTACCCAACGGCCGAAGATAGGGCCGACGCGCGGGCCGCGATGCTGTCGACGGTCACCGCCAGGTCGGCCGGGCAGAAGCGGGCGAAGTTCAAAGACTTCATGCCCGACTACGTCGGCCGGCACCGGGCGCGCCGGGACCAGACGCCGGAAGAAA
>JAQGHJ010000776.1 GCA_028288905.1 Phycisphaerales bacterium
CGACCGCAGCGCTGCGGCAGACGTTCGGCCCGCTCGCCGACCACGGGGGGTGAGTGGCGGCCGTGGGCGGCGAAGGCCGTTGATCAACGGTCCGTGCACGGGAGCATTCCCGTCCCGGCCGCCGGCTGCGGCGGCTCGACCCGCACCGCCGCCCCGCACTCCGGGCACCGGTCCGGCGACGCCCGCAGGTCGTACCCGCAGTCCATGCACTGCCACAGCCGCCCGTCCTGCCGCTCGGCCGCCAACATCGCCGCCAGGCGCGACCGGACCCGGTGGTACAGGGCGACCTGCATCATCAGGGACGCGAGCGATGGCAGGCCAATGAGGACGGAGCTCCAGAAGGGCTGGCGGCCGGCCACCCGCATCGCCAGCGCTACCGACCCCGCGGCCGCGACGACGCCGCCGACGAGCCAGATGGCCGGCCGGCACGCTCGCCGCTCGGCCCGGTCAGCCGCCCGGAGGCGGGCCATCGCCACATCGCGGTCGACCCCTGCCAACACCGGGTAGTGGTGCAGGCGCTGATACCTGAACCAGTCGGCCAGCCTCTGGAACCAGGTCATACCGAACCCCTCGCTCGCGGTGGCACCGGGCGGTCGGTCATCCGAAGGCGATGTACACCACGTCCTCGTCCGGCGGTAGCCGGTCCAAACACGCCCGGACGAACTCGACCTCGTGGTCGGACGACTTGCCGACCGCCCGCAGGGCGGCAGCCCGAACGGCCAGCCGTTATTCGGCGACGTGGAACTGCTCCCGCCGGAACCACCCCCCATGCCGATCCCGCTCACGCCCCCGTCGTAATACGTCGCGTCCTAGGCGGCATAGATGCCCTGCCCCGCCCGAAGCTCGGCGATCCGCTCGCCCCGCTCGCCCGCGTTGGCGACCGACGCGAGGTCGACCGGCATCACCCGGCACCGGTACGCAACCGTGTCGTGCCCCATGATTCGATCCGCTCCCGTCACTCGACCGTCGAACAAGACCAGCCGCGCTCCTACCGGCCGAACGGCGGGCGGATCACTCCGCTGACGGCGTCGGCTAACAAGACGCGGGTGCCCGGCCGCAGCCGCTTCGGGCGGACCTTCAGGCCGAACTCGTACTGCACCTCGGCCCAGTCGCCGCAGATCTCCGGGTCGACGCACCCCTTGGCGTACGCCTCCCGCACGACGCCGGCGTGCTCGACGGCCTTCAGGTCCAGCAGCCCGGACACGACGAACCCGTTCACGCTCGGCTCGGCCGGGTCGAACCGCGCCAGCTCCGCCGCCAGCGCCGCGGCCACCACGTCGCGGGCGTCCGGGTGCCGCTTGCGGACCTCCCGCAGCCCGACGGCCGCCGCCACCCGGGCGTACGTCCGGTTCGCCGGGTCCGCCAGGAAGTCCCGCAACGGGTCGACGGCCGCCCGCCCGATCCGGCCGAACACCTCGGGCAGTTCCTCGCCCACCCAGTCGTCCTCATCGTCGACGACCCGCCGTAACAGCGGCAGCAGCGGCCCGACGGCCGCCCCGCGTGGTCGGGCCAGCAGTGCCGGGTCGGTGGCCAGCCGGACCAGCTCGGGCGCGTCGGCGAGCGTCAGCCCGTACCGCGTGGGGCAGTCCGGCCACGTCGGGACCGGGCGGGCGTCGCCGAACCGCAGGAGCACGGTCACCGGGGAATGGTAGTCGGGCGGGGCGGCGGGGGGCCGAAGGCTTGACCGCCTGCGGCAAGGTCGAGGCGCTCCCCTACGGGTGTCCGACCGCCTTCGGCGGCGTCACGCAACGACCCCGTTGTGGCGGCGACGGCGGTGGAGGAGCGCCAGGGTTGCGGTCGCACAGAGCGCGGCCGCCCCCGGTTCGGGGACCGACGACGCGGCGTAGGTGAACGTGCCGAACAGGGCCGGCGTGCCGCCCCCCGAGTGCTGCTCGAACGTCGCCTTGAAAGTCTGGATCGCCGAGAGCGTCGGGTTGAACGTCACGTAGTTGATCACGAATGACCCGGTGAGCGAGTTCGAGCCGCGGTTTTGAAAGGACACGTCAAGCCCCGGGTGGCCGGCGGCGGCGAAGTCGGCACGCTGGGCGTTGGTGTACGTGCTGGCTTGGATCGGGATTCCCAGAGCGTCCGTGCCGAAGGCCAGTATGGCGAACTGGTTCCCGGGGGCCGGGCTGTCCAACACCCACAGAAGTTCGGCGGGCTCTCCGCTCGTGAGCGTGCGCCGGATCTCGGCGGAGATCTCGTCGATTGGCGACTGGTAGACGATGTCGAACGTGCCGCCGCCACCGATGAAGTCGCCCGCCTGGCTCTGCAGTTCCAGCCGCGCGATTGCGGCTGGGCTCGACGCGCTGAACGCGCTGAGAAGCAGGGTGCCGAACGCGATTGCCAGGATCCGAACTCGCATAGTCTTCCCATCCCTTTCGATATCCGCCGCACGGCAAGCCCCGGCCGCGGACGTTTAACACCGTCGTCTGCGAAGCCCGCACCTTCCTTGGATCGCGTCGCCGCTGCCACGCCGTCGCCTCGCCGCGACCCGCGCGCCGCACCGACGGCCGCGCAAGCGAGTGGAGCCGGTCGACCTCGCACAGACTTGGCGCGGCCCGTGCCGGCACGGCTTACGGAACTACGGAGGAAGCAATAGACACCAATCCCCGGGCCACGAACGCGAGGTCTTGTACGTGAGGCCGCAAGTGCCGTCAAAGAGGCGCACGAACGTCACCCCTGGGTCGCGGGTGCCCTACCCGGTCGATCCGAGCGGCCGGCCCGCGGGAGGGACTTGGGCGCGGCCGACGAATGGCTCAAGACCGTGATGCTCGCACTGTTCATTGCAGCGTTTGATCATCGAGCCACGCCTGCAGCCACCAGCATTTCGGCTGCCTTGGCGTAATAGCAACCAAAGTATGCCAGCAATGAGCGCCCATCAGGGGCCGGCAGATGCGGATCCGCGCCGCGACTGATCAGAAGGGCCGACAACTCCGGCGCAGGCAACTCGAACGGTGTTTGGTTGGACGCCACATCCCACTCAAGCTCCAACGCGTGAAACAGCGGCGTCCACCCGTCAACCAGCGCGTTCGGATCAGCTCCGAGCTCTAGAAGCAGCCGCACGGCGTCCGGCTGAGAGTTCTCAATCGCCGCGTGCAGCGGGTTCCAAGTCTCGTGTCGCGCTTCGATGTCTGCCCCCGCGTCCAACAGCTGGTCGATGCGATCCAACTTTTCCGTGGAACGATGCCACCATCAATAGGCTCGGATCGTGCATAGGCACACGCTTTGGCTCGACAACTACTAATTTCCTCGCGCGTGCGCAGCATAATCCGATAAGCCGACCCGCGTTTACCCTCTGGCCCGCGAAGGATAAACGCGGGTCGGTGTAGGGTCAAAATGGCTCGACCGACCCCGGCTCGGCCTACCCTCCTTCCACCGCGCCGCCCGTTGCAAACCCCCACCCGCCATCTACGATCGCCCGCCATGACCGGCGGACCTCCCAGCGGCGACTACCCCACCGGCGGGGCCCTCTACGCCCCGTGGCGGATGGGGTACATCAAGGGGCTGAGCAAGCCGCCGGGCGAGCAGAAGTGCTTCCTGTGCGAGGCGGCGGCCGTCGCGGCAAACCCGGCCGCGACGGACGCGGACCGGCGGGACAAGCTGGTGCTGTGGGCGACTGAACATTCGGTCGTTTTGCTGAACCGGTACCCGTACGCGAACGGGCACGTCCTCGTCGCCCCGATCGCCCACCACGCCGACCTCGACCTGCTCGACGCGGCCGGGCAGGCCGACCTGATGGTGCAGACGACGGCGGCCGTCGGGCTGCTCCGGCGGGCGGTGTCGGCCCAGGGGTTCAACGTCGGGATCAACCTCGGCCGCTGCGCCGGGGCCGGCGTCCCCGGGCACCTGCACCAGCACGTCGTCCCCCGCTGGGCCGGCGACGTGAACTTTATGGGCGTCGTCGGCGAGACGCAGGTCGTGCCGGAGGCCCTGAGCCGGATGTGGGAGGAATTGCAGAGGGGAAGAGCGGAAGAGGGGAAGTAGGCAGAGGGCCGAGGGCAGATGCGATGTGGCACGAAACAGATCGAGCCGCGGCCCGCCCGGATGTCATCCTGAGCGCAGCGATGGACCTCTCGTCCACCGCACAACCCGGCCGACAGTTAAG
>JAQGHJ010000801.1 GCA_028288905.1 Phycisphaerales bacterium
CTTCTTCACGCCCGCGTCGTCGGCGGACGCCAGCTTGACCAGCCCGGCCGGCTCGGCCGACAGCGTGACGGGCTTCGGCTTCTCCTTCGGGTCGGTCGGGGCCATGCCGGTCAGCAGCGCCACGGTCCGCCAGGCGCTCTTGGGGTCGTGGTCGTCGCCGACGGCGGCGAGCAGGGCCTGCACCCTCTCCGGCTTGCCCTCGCGGACGATGCAGCCGGCCAAGTCGCCGATCAGGTGGCCGACGGCCGCCCGCTGCTCGCCGGCGGCCGAGCCGGCAACGGCCGGGTGGGCGAGCAACGCCTTGAGCACGTCCAGCTCCCGGCCGGCCGTGCCGCTGACGAACGCGTCGGCGACGTACGGCTGGGCCGCGTCGGCGGCCAGCGCGTCCAGCACCGGCTTGGCCGTCGCCGCCGCGTCGATCGTGCCGGCCGACATCAGCACCGCCCGGCGGACCTCCACCTTCTCGTCGGCGGCCCGGCCGACGAGGGCGGCCAGCAGCGGGCCCTTGGCCGCCGCCGGGTCCTCCCGCAGAAGCGGCTCGGCCAGCCGGGCGGCCGCCGCCCGCACCCGGGCGTCGGCGTCCGCTAGCGCCTTGGCGACCGTCGCCGCGTCGAGCTTGCGGAGCCCCTCCAGCGCGTACAGGGCGTGCAGCCGGCCGAACGGATCAGATCCCGTCGTCACCAACTGCACCAGCGGCGCCGCGGCGGCCGGGTCGTTCCGGGCGACCAGCGCCTGCTGCGCCTGGTCCCGCCACCAGCCGTTCGGGTGCGACAGCCCCTTCACCAGCTCGGCGACCGGGGCCTTGCTCATGTTCGGGCGGTCGGACTTGGCCGGCCGATGGTAGTTCTCCGGCACGATCCGGTAGATCCGGCCCATGTGCAGCGGCGCCTCCAAGTCCCGCTGCAGGATCTGCTTGCGGAGGTACGGGGTGACGTACTTCTTGTGCTGCAGGATGCCGCGGTACAGGTCGGCGACGTACAACGCACCGTCCGGCCCGTCCGCCAGGAACACGGGGCGGAACCGCTCGTCCGTGCTGGCGACGAAGTCGGCCTTCCGCCCGCCGGGGGTCGTGTACGACGTGTTCGTCGCCACCACCAGCCCGTCCTTCTCCTGGAGGTGGTTCCGCTTGATCAGGTTGGCCGACGGCTCGCACACGAACAGGTCGCCGCGGTAGTCCTTGAGCAGGTCCCCGCGGTAGGCGTGGGGCGAGCAGGCGGCCGTGAACGTCGCGAGGTACCCGTCCTCCGTCAGCACCTTCGATTGGTACCCGCGGTTGACGCCGGGGGTCGGGTGGATCGGGTAGGTCTTCTGCCAGTCCTTATCACCCTTGGCCGACGGGTTGACGTTGGCGCCGGCCGGGCCGGGGAACGACGGGTTCCGAGACAGCAGCCGGGCCGGCACCTGGTCGACCCGGGCGTTGTCGGAGTTGCCGTTCGTGTAGAGCCGGCCGACGTCGTCCTGGCTGATGCCCCATTGGCCCTTACCCGGCACGTTTACCCGGACCCAGTGGCGGTCAGGCGGGGTGAATTTGCCGGCGACGGCGGCGGCGGCCCCGTCGGACGCGCTCGCCTTCGTCAGCTTCGACGGCGGGGTCTTGCCGGCGGCGGCAGCCTCGGGGGCGTCGGCGACCTTGGCCGGGGCGTCGGCGGCGGCCTGCGCCTCGGCGTCCACCCCGCCGGCGGTCGGCATCGCCGCCGCCGCCGCGGCCGCCTTCAGCCCGACCGGGTACCCGTCCCCCACATAGCGGAACACGCCCGGCCACTGGCTGTTGTACACCCAGTTGTCTAGCGCCGGCAGCATGCCGTTCGGCTGGTGCTCGGGGTTGGAGTGGTTCGTGTAGTCGGTCGCCAGCAGTTGCCGCTCGTCTGCCTTGCCGTCCCCGTTCGCGTCCCGCATGAACCACAGGTTCGGCGGGCTGGCGACGAAGGCCCCGTCCCGGTACGGCGTCGCCACCCGCGGCAGGACCAGCCCGTCGGCGAAGATGGTCTGCTTGTCCATCTTCCCGTCGCCGTCCGTGTCCTCGAGGATCGACACCCGGCCGATCGGCTTCTCCTCGTTCGTCGCGTCGACGTCGGGCATGTACCCGCGCATCTCGCAGACCCACAGCCGGCCGTCACCGTCGAAGTGGATCGAGATCGGGTCCTGCACCAGCGGCTCGGCCGCCACCAGCTCGATCCGGTACCCGGGGGCGACCTTGATCGTCTTGATCGCGTCCTCGGGCTTCAGCGGCGGGGCCGGCGGGACGGCCACCGACTCGACGTCCATCTCCTTCGGGATCGGGCCGAGCCGCGGGTTCGTGTACGCCGCCTGGGTCGACGGCGCGGTGGCCGGCCTTGGTTTGGCGGCGGCCGCCTTGGCCGGCTTGGCGTCCTTGGCCGCCGCCAGCGCCCACGGCGACGCCGCGGCGAGCCCGCCGACGAGCGACAACGATCCCAGTAACGCGAGCGGAGTTCTCGAGCGCATCGGTTTGCGGTCCCCAGCGGTTTCGGAGCACGTGGACGCCGGGCGACCCGGGCCACCTTCGGCATGCCTAGGCGGCCCGGAAGGGGCCGGCCTGCGATACGCCGGCGGTACAACGACTTGGCGAGGCACCTCACCGGGTGCCGCGCGACGCGTTGATTCTACAGTGAAGGTTGGCGTTTGTTCTCGTCAGGATCGTCGA
>JAQGHJ010000826.1 GCA_028288905.1 Phycisphaerales bacterium
ACCCGAGCCGCCCGCGGGCCGACGCCGCCAGGGCGGCCGCGTCGAACCCGCTCATCGGCCAGGCCGGGTCCATGCCGCGGTACTGCGGCAGGTACCCGAACCGCAACCCGTCGCGGCCCCCCGACCCCTCGGCCGGGACTGGGGCGACGACCGTCCGGGCCGCGCGCGTCACCGTTCCCGCCAGCGGCGGCAGCAGCCCGGTCAGCCCGCGGACGAGCGTCGTCTTCCCGGCCCCGTTCGGGCCGAACACGCCGAGGCACCGGCCGGCGTACAGCCGCAGGTCGTCCGCCCGCACGACCGGCCGGCCAGCGTAGCCGAACGTCGCCCGACGGACCGTGACGAGCGGCCCGGCCGTGGCCGCCGCTCCGGCTTCGCTGCTCGCGTTCGCGGTGGGTGTGCCCATCAGTTCCCGCCGCTGGAGTTGCCCGGGGTCGACCCGCCGCCGCTCGTGCCGGCCCCGTTCGCCGGCGGCCGGACCTCACCCGCCGGCGGCCCGGGCGTCGCGGCTTCGGCCGTCACCGGTTTCGGTTGCACGCCCGCGGCCCTTGCCGTCTCGATCAGCTTCGCCACGTTGTAGCGGAACAGCTGCTGGTACGTGTCCGTCCCCGGCACCCCGTTCACGTGGTCCGGCAGTACAACCATCTTCGCCCCGGCCTGGTCGGCCACGTACCGGGCCAGCTTGTCGTCGTCGTACGTCTCGCAGATCACCACCTTCACGCCCTCCCGCCTCATCAGGTCGATCGTCTGCCGCACCTGGGCCGGCGACGGGGTGATCGACACCTGCGGCTCGATCGTCCCGACGAGCGTCAGGTCGACCGCGTCGGCGAAGTACTCCCACGCGCGGTGGAACGTCACGACCTTCAGCCCGGCGTACGGGGCGAACGCCGCCTTGACCTCCCGGCTCAGGTCCCCCATTTCGACCACGAACCGCTTGGCGTTCGCCTTGTAGTCGGCCGCGTTGGCCGGGTCGGTGGCGACGAGCGCCCTGGTCATCGTCACCGCCATCCGCTGGGCGATCTGGGGGTTGAGCGTGTAGTGCGGGTTCCCGTACGCGTGGACGTCCCCCATCGACCGGTCGATCTTGCCGGTCGGCACCTCTTTCAGCGGCACGCCGTCGCTCATGTCGACGTACCCCGGCTTGCCGAACATGACCCGGGGGTTCCGGGCCCCCTTCAGCAGGTTGTCCCGCCACGGCTCGGTGTCCAGCCCGCTGTGGACGAACAGGTCGGCCGCGTTCAGCCGGACCATCTCGGTCGGCTTGGCCATCACGTTGTGGATGTTCTCCGGGCCCTTCATAATCGAGTACACGTCGACGTGGTCCCCGCCGACCCGGCGGGCGATGTCGGCGTAGTCGGTGGCGGTGGTGACGATGTTCAACTTCGCCGACGCGACGGCCGGGGCGAAGGATGCCGCGACGAGCGCGGCGATAAGGCGGGTCAGGGTTCGCATGGTGTGGCTCCGATCGTAATCGTGTTGGGGTGACGGGCGGCGGACCTTGGGCGGCGCGGGCAAATGGAGAGTTTGCCCGTGCCACCCGGAGCGTTAGCACGGTCCGGGACACCGTCGGTCATCGCATGGCCCAGTACGGGTGCGGCGGGTGGGCCCCGAAGATCCAGGTCGCCTGGACGTACACGTTGTTCTCCTCCGGCACGTCCCCGCCCTTGTGCTGGAACTCGGCCCGCAGTCGCAGGAACTCGCTCAGGTAGTAGCTGACGTACGGGCTGACGCCCCACGCCTCCGGGTGTCCGGCGGCGTTCGGGTTCTGCAGGTAGTCGAGCCGCACGCCGGCGTACCAGTCGCGGTCCAACTGCTGCTGGCCGAGGGCGTACGCCCCCCACCCGTTCCGCCTGGCGCCGTCCGGGTCGTACCCGTCGGCGTACATCACCTCGGCCTGGAACAGCTGGTTGAAGAACCGCCCGGTCGGGTCCGTGCGGATCAGCGTGACGTCTCCCCCGTACAGGTTCAGCCGGTGCGCGCTGTCCGCGTCCTGGGAGCCCGTTAGCCAGGACGCCCCCACCTCCAGATTCCACGCCTTGGACAGATCCGTGTTCCACAGGACGTGTGTGTTGAAAGCCGGCGAGTCGACGCTCAGGTCGCCGCGGAGCGTCGGGCTCTCCGTGCCCGCCCCCTCGCCGGCCAGCACCTCGCCGACGAGCTCGACGTACTGGTTCCCGACCAGCCTCGGCGGGACGACGTAGCTGAGTGACAGGCCCGAGTCGCCCAGCGCCTCGGGGGCGAGGAACGCCTGTTGGACGAACGACGGGTCGCTCGTCGGCAGGTCGTGCAGGTGCAGGATGTTCTGCCGGCCGAACCGGACGTGGAACCGCCCGAGCTTCGCCGTCAGGTTCGGCACGCCGAAGTCGTGCAGGAACAGGTACGCCTCCTCGACGTCCACGGACGCGTCCGGGCCCTCCGGCCGCTCGCCGGTGGGGAACACGGGGTTGTCGACGTCCCGGGCGAACGCCAGGACGGCGACCGCGTCCGCCCGCGGATCGACGGCCGCCCGCAGGTCTAGTTCCACCTCCCGCACGTCGAGCCGGTTCAGCGCGCCGTTGTCCCGATTCGTCGAGTACGACCCGAGGAAGTCGCTGACGACGGCCAGGTCCGGGTTGAAGCTGACCGGGCCGCGGGACAACGTCAGCGGCCCGCCCCGACCGGCGGCGTCGCGGGCCACGTCACGGGCGGTCTGGTCGGGGGCCGCCCCGGCGGCGTTCGGCGTCCCGGACGCGGTGCCGGCGGCGTCGATCTCGCCGAGCAGGTCCCGCTCGCGGCCGGCGGCGTCGGGCGGGCCGGCCGGGGCGGGTTGGCCCGCCGGGGCGGTGGCGGGCCCGGACGCCCCATCACCGACCCGGGCCTTGAGGCCGCGGATCTCTTCGTCCCGGGCCGCCAGTTCTTTCCGGTGTCGTCGGTCGAGGTCTTCGAGGCGTTTTTCAAGTCGTTGGAGCCGGTCTTCCTGGGTCGTTTGG
>JAQGHJ010000831.1 GCA_028288905.1 Phycisphaerales bacterium
TGGCGACGTACGTTTCGTACGGGTCGGCGGCCGCGGCGGGAACCGCGGTGGCCCCGAACGCAGCGGCGGCGGCGGCGGCGGCGGGGGGAGTGACGACGTCGGGGGCGGCCGGACGGGCGGGCCCGTCGGCCGCGACCGTCAGGCGACCGCGGACGGCCGCGCACCCCACGAACACGGCGGCGGCCAGAGCGGTGGCGCGGCGTCGGTCGGATCTGCTCACGTTGCCCTTTCGTCCGATCCCAAGATTATCCGAAGCGCTTTCCTTGGCCGTACCACCGGTTACCGCCGGTGGCGACGATCGTGGAATTTCAACGAAAGGTGTCACGGGCGTGCGGGCTGTGTGGCCGGCCGATCGCCCTGAATTGACTTGAGGCGCTCCCCGGTGTCCTGACGTACATCGACGGTGCCAAGCGGCACCCGCGGAAGTTCGACAGCCGACGGATCGACCTGAGCCAAGCTAGTCCGATCAACTGGAACAGGTTCGCCCCGATCGCCTGAAGCCGAGACCAAGCCAGCGACGGGCGGGGCGGTTCCGCCCGTGGCATGGGCGTCCCGCCCATGCTGACGTGAGGGCTTGGCGTTGAGCCGGAAGTGCCGGCGGCCCGCGGGGCATGGGCCGGAGCATGGGCGGGACGCCGATGCCACGAGGGGGCGACCGCCGCCCTTTCTCTCGCGTCGATCACCCAGAGGTTTTGCCCGCCGCCTTCCCCTTGGCCCCGGCCCGGCGGCCGCTGACGGACGACTCGGCACCGGCGGGTGCAGGCGCCGCCCCCGGCCCGTCCTGCCCGGGCGGCGGGCGGGTGTGGGCCACCCGCGTCGGCCGGCCGGCGAACTCGCTCTCGGCGGCGTCCAACAGTTCGCGGGCCTGGGCGAGTGTGGTGTCCGTGATCCGCTGCCCGCCGGTCATCTCGGCCAGCTCGCGGACGCGGTCCTCCCCCTCCATCGCCCGGACCTTCGTCTCGGTCTTGTTGTCGACCACCTCTTTACGCACCGTCAGGTGCCGGTCGGCGTAGCTGGCGATCTGGGGCAGGTGCGTGATGCACAGCACCTGGTGGTGGTCGGCCAGGCTTCGAAGCTTGTTCCCGATGATGCTGCCGAGCCGGCCGCCGACGTTGCTGTCGATCTCGTCGAACACGAGCACGCTCACCCGGTCGCCGGCGGCGAGGATGCCCTTGAGCGCGAGCATGATCCGGGACAGTTCGCCGCCGGACGCGATCTTCCGCAGCGGCTGGGCCGGTTGGCCCGGGTTCGTCTGGGCGACGAACTCGACGACGTCAAACCCGCTCGGGGTGGCCGGCAGCAGGGCGAAGGGTGCGGGTGGCGCGGTCGACACGCCGGTCGCGTGCGGAGAGACGGCACCGGAGCCGCTCTGCGGTTTCGCGGCGGACGAGGACCCAGAGGCGCCCGCACCCTTTGCTTGCGACGCCGCGAGTGGCGGGGTTCCCGCCCGGACCGGTGCCGCGCCCTGCGTCGTCCCATTGACCGGCGCGGTCGCCGGCGCTGCGTCCTCCAGCGTCGCCGGTGCGGATCCGACGGAGACGGTGAACTTCGCCTTCTCCATCCCGAGCGCGGCGAGCTGGCCCTCGATCAGCGGGCCGATCTTCGTCGCCACTGCTCGCCGCTTGGCGGACAGCTCGGCCCCGAGCTTCTTCAGCTCGCCCAGCAGCGGGGCGAGCTGCTGCTGCAGGCCGCTGTCGTCGCCGCTGGCCTTCTCCAGCTCGGCGAGCTTGCCGCCGACCTCTTCCCGGTACGCTAGCGTCCCCTCGACGGTGTCGCCGTACTTGTTCACGACCCGGATGATCGTGTTGAGCCGGTCGTTCACCTCGGCCAGCTCGGCGGGGTCGAGGTCGAGCTTGTCGAGGTAGCGGCTCAGGTCGTAGGCCGACTCCTCGACTTGGATGGTGGCGTCCTTCAGCCCCTGGGCGACGGCCTTGAGGTTCGGGTCGAGGTGGGCCAGCTCGGCCAGCACGCCGGCGGCTCCCTTGAGGCGTTCCAGCACCGACCCGTCCGCCTCGTACACGGCCGCGTGCACCGCGCCCGCGTCCCGCTTGAGCTTCTCCAGGTTCGTCAGGACGGCCGCCCGGGCCTCCAGCTTCTCGTATTCGGCCGCGTCCAGCTCGGCCTTGTCGATCTCGGCGGCTTGGAACCGGTACAGCTCCAACTGCTGCTTGCGGAGCGTCCGGCTGGCGGCCAATTCGGCGATCCGCTCCCGGGCCCCTATCACCCGGGCGTACACCGCGTGGTACTGCTTGCGGAGCGGCTCGAGCCCGCCGAACTGGTCGATCACGTCGAGCTGGTTCGCCGGCTTGAGCAGGTACTGGTGGTCGTGCTGGCCGTGGACGTCGACGAGGAACTCGGCCACCTGCTTGAGCATCCCGAGCGTGATCGGGTTGCCGTTGAGGCTGACCGAGCTGCGGCCGGACGCGTACAGCCGGCGGGTCAGCAGCAACTCACCGCCGTCGTCGAGCACCGGGATGTCGGTCAGGGCCTGCACGCGGGCGAGCAGGGCGGGGTCGCCCACGTCGAATACGCCGGACACTCTTCCTTCGTCCGCCCCGTGCCGCAGCATCTCGGCCGGCGACCGGAGCCCGAGCAGCACCTCGACCGCCCCGATCACCAGGCTCTTGCCCGCCCCGGTCGCCCCGGTGAAGCAGTTGAGCCCGGGCGACAGCTCGATCCGCACGTCGGAGATGACGGCGAGGTTGGAGATGTGGAGTTCTCTGAGCATGGTGGAAGAGGGCGGAAGGCAGAGGGCAGAGGGCGGGGAGCGGAGGACCGAAACGCGGCTCGGCGTGGCGCGTGTTCCGCCCTCCGCCCTCTGCCCTCTGCCCTCTTCTCTCAGCTCACCTTGCTGCCGGCGGCGACCGCGTCGCTGGGGCTCAGCACGATCACCTTGCCGGTCGCGGCGTCGTGGGCGGCCAGCAGCATGCCCTGGCTCTCCAGCCCCATCATCTGCCGCGGGGCCAGGTTGGCCACGACGATGATCTGCTTGCCCACGAGTTGCTCGGGGGTGTAGTGCTGGCGGATGCCGGCCAGGATCTGCCGCTTCTCGTCCCCGAGGTCGATATGCAACACCAGCAGCTTGTCCCCCTTCGGTGCCGGCTTGGCCTCGAGCACGGTCGCCACCCGCAGTTGGACGTTCATCACGTCGTCAATCGCGATAGTCGGCGTCGGCTGCACGATCCCCTGCGGGGAGTTCGTCGCGGTCGCCCCGGGGATCGCGGTGGCGGGCATCGGCTCGTTCGTCATCGTCGCACCGGCTCCTTCTCTATCGGGCAGTATATCGCGCGGATGTTAGGAGAAAAGACGGGCCCGCTCGACGCGGGCCGTGCGGGGATTGTAGCGGCAACGGGGGAAACGCAGAACGAGGAACGAGGAACGATGAAAGCGAGACGCCCGTCACGGAACGAAGAACGCCGAACGAAGAGGGCCACTCGGCACCCTCCGTTCAGCGTCCTTCGTTCACCGTTCTGCGTTTCCGCTTACAGCTCGGCCGTCACCAGGCTCGCCAGCTCGCTCCGCTCGCTCTTCTCCAGCGTCACGTGCCCGACGAGCCCCTTGCCCTTAAGCCGCTCGACGAGGTAGCTCAGCCCGTTGCTGCTGGCGTCGAGGTACGGGTTGTCGATCTGGGTCGGGTCGCCGGTCAGGATGAGCTTCGTCCCCTCGCCGACCCGGCTCGCGATCGTCTTGACCTCGTGCGGGGTCAGATTCTGGCTCTCGTCGACGATCATGAACTGGTGCGGGATGCTCCGCCCGCGGATGTACGTCAGCGGCTCCAGCACGACCTGCCCCGACTCCATCAGCTGTTTGATCCGCTGCTCGGCCGAGTGCTGGGCCGTCGCGTGGCTCTTGGGGTCGTGGGCCTTGCCGTTGCCGTGCTCCTTGGCGTCGTGCCCGCGGGGCTCCTTGCCGCCGTGCTCGTCCCCGTGCCCGCCGAGCCGGTTGCTCAGCAGGTAACCCATGTTGTCGAAGATCGGCTGCATCCACGCGGACAGCTTCTCGTCCTTGTCCCCCGGCAGGTACCCGATGTCCCGACCGAGCGGCATGATCGGGCGGGCGCACAGCAGTTTCGTGTACGTCCCCTCGTTCAGCACCTTCGTCATCCCGGCCGCGATCGCCAGCAACGTCTTGCCGGTGCCGGCCGACCCGATCAGGCTCACGAGCTTGACCGAGTCGTCCAGCAGCAGGTCCAGCGCCATCGTCTGCTGGAGGTTCCGGGCGACGATGCCGAACACCGGGCTGCGGCGCTGGCGGACCGGCACGAGGGCCCCAACGTCCGCCCGGTACCGGGCCAGGGCGGTGTGGGCGTGGTCCTCAGCGTCCTTGAGCAGGACGAACTCGTTCGCCCGCAGGTCCGGGGCGTCCACCCGGGCCTGCTTGTCGGCGAACAGCCGGTCGATCACCCGGCTGCTCACCTCCAGCTCGCGGTACCCGGTGTACAGGCGGTCGAAGTCGACCTTCTGGTTCTCGAAGTCCTCGGCCGCCAGCCCGAGCGCGTCGCCCTTGATCCGGGCGTTCATGTCCTTCGTGATGAACACGACCCGCTTGCCCTGCCGCCGCAGGTCCAGCGCGCACGAGATGATGCGGTTGTCCGGGCTGTTCGTCGTCAGCCCGGGGAACAGCTGCTGGGCCTCCTCCAGGATGACGCGGATGCGGCCCTTGGGGTCGTACGGGTGCTGGACGCCCTCGGACAGGTTGCCGGTCTCCCGGAGCCGGTCGAGGTGGCGGATGACCCCGCGGGCGTTGCGGCCGAGGTCGTCCTGCCCGGTCTTGAACTTGTCGAGCTCCTCGATCACGTCGAACGGGATCACGACCTCGTTGTCGGTGAACAGGAAGATCGAGTCCGGGTTGTGCAGCAGGACGTTCGTGTCGACCACGAACGTCTTCTGCTGGGACGAATCGCCGTTGGCGTGGCCGTTGGGTTGGCTCATGGAGGTGTGCCGGGGGCCGCGACCCGGGAAACGAGGCCGCCGGCCGGCGGGGGGTTGACGTCAGCCCCCGTGTCGCCGCCCGGGGCCCGGCGGGCAGGCCCACGCTGAGCATATCGGGCGGCCGGCGGAGTTCGGCGAACAAAACGCCGGTCTCCCGGGCACGCCCGATAACCGTTCGGCGGGCGGGATTGGGGCGGCCGCGGCCGATACACTGGGCGGCCGACGGCCGCATTCCCGCCAAACGCCACGCGACGTACGACGCACCCGCCGAGAAACCGCACATGGACCTGTACCCCCTGAAGTTCAAGCCCCGCCTCGTCGAGAAGATCTGGGGCGGCCGGAAGCTGGAGTCGGTGCTCGGCAAGCCGCTGCCGGCGGGCAAGCAGATCGGCGAGAGCTGGGAGCTGTACGACTTCCCGCCCGGCGTCGTCGACGGCTCGTCCGACTGGGTCAGCGCGGCGGTCGCCGACGGCCCGCTGGCCGGGCGGACGCTGCACGCCCTGCTCGCCGAGTTGGGGGCGGACGTGCACGGCGACGTCCCGCTCGTCCCGGTCGCCGGCAGCGACGTCGGCCAGTTCCCGATCCTCATCAAGTACCTCGACGCCCGGGAGGACCTGAGCATCCAGGTGCACCCGGACGCCGCCTACTGCGCGGCCCACCCCGGCGCGCACCTGAAGACCGAGGCGTGGTACGTGCTCCAGCACGACGCCGGCGCCCGGGTGCTCAAGGGCCTGAACCCCGGCGTCACCCGCGAAGCGTTCGAGCAAGCGTCGGCCGCCGGCACGGTCGAGCGGCTGATCGGGTCCGTCCCGGCCAAGGTCGGGCAGTGCCACTTCCTGCCGAGCGGCACGGTCCACGCGCTCGGGGCCGGCATGCTCGTGGCCGAGGTGCAGAC
>JAQGHJ010000840.1 GCA_028288905.1 Phycisphaerales bacterium
GAAGAGGACGCCCGACACGGCGGCCCGCTGGACGGCCTCGCGGACCAGCACCGAGCTCGGGGTGTCGGCGGTCACCTCGAGGGGGCGCAGCAGACGCACGCCCGGATCGTAGTCGTGCGATGACGAACGGCGCCCGTCCTGGGCGCCGCTCGACGACGTACCGCACGGGACGGGGGGGCCGGCCACCCGCCCCCGAGGTCCTGCCTAGCCGATCCTCACCTTGCCGGTGACCGGCTTGGACAGGTTGCCCGCGGCGTCGATGCTGACTGCGCGGACCGTGTACCGGCCCTTCGGGGCCCTCGTCCCGAACTTCAGGCTCCAGGAGCCCCTGCCCTTGGCGATCACCGAGAGGGGAGCGCCGCATTTGACGGCCTTCGTCAGCTTGCCCGAGTCCGCCAGGAAGCGGCACTTCTTGCCGACCTTCAACGAGACCGAGACCTGGACGCGGGCGACCGCGCCCTTCGTCGAGCCCTTGGCGCGGGTCGCGACGCAGCCCGCGTCCGTCGCCGTGCCGCGGATCGTGGCCGTGTTCTTCGTCTTCTTCGTGCTCTGCAGCGCCGTGGTCGGGCGCTTCGTGTCGACGCACGCCTTGGCGGCTGCCACGGCGGCCGGGACCACCGGCTTGTCGGTCACGACGGCGTCGAGCTTCGGCAGGACCGGGTCACCGGCCATGCGCGTCAGCGGCACCGTCGCCGGGCCCTCCGGGGAGGCGGCCGCCGGATCGAGGAGCTCCTGGAACGCGAGGTCCGACAGCTGGATCGCGCCCGTGGCCGGCACGCCCTCGCCGCCGAAGCGGAGCTCCACGCGGTCGAGGCTCTTCAGGTCGACCCCGTCGAACGCGGACAGCGGGATCCGCTGGCCGTTCAGCGCCAGGTGGCGCGGCTGCGTGGTGGCGGTGTTCGTGCCGAGCGAGGACTGGATGCCCCGCGTGTAGTCGGTCAGCTTGACCTCCTTGGTGTTCCCGGCGGTGTCGATCAGCGCGACCCTGAGGTCCTGCACCGGACGACCGGCGACCGCGCTCAGCGGGTTGGCGTCCCAGTTGAACCCCGTGCTCAGCGGGTTCCGGGCCACGTCCGTGAACTGGTAGGAGGCGCGGAAGCTCAGCGTCTTGAACTTCGACGCGTCACGGGCGCTGCCGCGCAGCTGCGCGTCGAGGGTCGCGGGCTTGTCCCAGGCGAGCGAGAGCTGCGGGCCCATCGAGCGCTGGAACGAGTTGGCGGTGGCGGTCCCGACGTTCGGGCCGCTGCAGGCCTTGATCGAGGCCGTCGCCGGCTGGGTCGCAGGCGGGTTGGCCGACTGCGGGTTCGTGAACGCGTCCGGGTTGCACCAGTCGAACGTCGCGAAGTCCTTGCCGGAGTACGTGCCGCCGGCGTCGTCCTTGCCCGTTGGAGCGGCGGTCGTGGGCATCGTGCCGGAGCCCGGGCGCACGATGTCCTGACGCTCGCCGGCCGGCGCGATGTAGGAGTACTTGATGAGGTCGGGGCAGGCGATGGCCGCGGACGTCGCCGCAGGGCAGGACGAGAGCGGCTGGCCGTACTCGCCGGTCAGGAACGGCTTGAGCTGCGTCTCGTCGCCGGCGTAGAGCCGCAGGAACAGCTCCATCGTGGCCAGGCCGGTCTGGCGCTGCTCGGCCGCGGTGAGGCGGCGGGCCGTGGTCGGGGTCGACCCGCAGGCGGCGTCGCCGCCCGTCCGGTCGCTGTTGACCCAGCGGGTGTTGTACCAGTTGTGGTTGGCGCCCTCGACGTAGAACCCGTACTTGGCGAACGGGTCGTCGTCGTTGCCGTACTTGCTGCGCTCGAACGCGTTCCAGCCCGAGATCGTGCTGACGTCGCCATCGCAGGCCGGGGCCAGCGCGGCGTAGTTCGTGCCCTGCGGGTACTGCTTGTTGCGGTCGATCGGGGCCAGCGCGAAGGCGCCGGTCAGGTTGTAGCGATCGCCCGGGCGCTGACGGTTGTAGGTGATGAACTGCGTCACGCCCTCGCCACCACGGGAGTGCCCCATGATCGCGACCTTCTTGAAGTCGAGCTTGCCGATGAGGTTCGAGCCGACGGCGCCGGGACCGGGGGTCGTGTTCCAACTCTTCAGCATGTCGAGCGAGTTGGCGATGATCTGCGCCCGGCCGAGGCCGCCCGCGTCGATCGTGCCGGTGACGTTGTCGAAGACGACGAGGGCGCCGGCGGAGACCGAGATGACGACGTAGCCGTGCGACGCGAGGTTGTCGGCCATGTACTCGTAGCCCTCCCACGACGGCCAGAAGCCGGTCACGGGGTTCGGCGGCACCTTGTTGGCGCAGGTGCCGGCGGGGTAGGCCTGAGCCCCGCTGTCGGCGCCGGTCGCGCTGATGCAGGCGTTGTGGCGGCCGTGCTGGAGCAGGACGACGGGATACGGACCGTCGCCTCGGGGCCCGTTGCCGGTCGGCCAGGTGACCGTGCCCTCGAGGGGCTGCGGGAAGCTGTTGCCGTTGCCGGTGGTGCTGTCGCCCGGAGCGATCGTGGTGCCCGAGCCGGTGCTCGTGACCGTCAGCTGGAGGTTGCCCGCGTTGTAGTAGCTGCGATTGACCTCGTAGGGCCCCTTGGCCAACGGATCGGGGAGGTCCGCGGCTGACGCGCTCTGCGCGAGGCCCAGCGTGGCGATCGCCGTGGCGAGGAGGGCGAGGAGGGCGGTGAGGGGGCCTGAGTGCCGTCGGGCGGCCCCTGACCGGGATGGTGCGGATGGCTCGTGCACGTGCGTGGTCTCCGTGTCGCCCGCCCTGCGGCGGCCGACGATCTGGGTTCGTTGCGTCTCGCTCTGCCCGCCGACCGACCACCGTGCGCGGGGAGGCCCGGACGATCGGTCGTGGGCGGGACGAAGGAGCGAGGCTACGGACTGGATCCAGCGTGTCTGTCATTGGATGTCGAAGCGTTTCGGCGCCACGTTCGCCCGCTGTCCAAACATGGCCTGGGGAGCCTTGGTAGATGGCTGCAAAAACGGTAAGAAGACCTGCAAAACGTGATGTTCTGCAGACACTTTTGGCCTGGAGCGGGGCACGTTCTGCGGCGCTAGGGTCCGCGATCCATCAGTAGAACGAGGGACGGTCTTGCGCACACCTACGCACAACATCGACAGCGGATCCGGCCACTCAGCCGTCCGACCTGGTCGCCCACGCAGCGCCCGGTTCGCGGTCGCCGTGGTCCTGGCCGTCGCGGGCATGGGGGCGACGGCCCAGGCCGCCGGCGCCAACGTGCTCACGGTCGACGACGACAAGGTCCAGTGCCCGTCGGCGGACTACACCTCGGTGGTGACCGCGGTGGCCGCGGCATCGCAGGGTGACGACATCCGCATCTGCGACGGCACCTACACCGTCCCCGGCGGCGCCGGCTCGTCCGGCCTGAAGATCGAGAAGAACGTCGACCTCCTCGGTGCCGGCGCGGACAAGGTGTTCATCCAGCCCGACGGCACCTCGCCGACCATGGCGGCGCTCGTCCCGAACGAGCGCGACGAGTTCGGCAACGTCATCACGGTCAAGCGCCGCACGGTCGAACTCGCCGACATCGAGATCTCGGGCCTCACCGTCCGCGGCAACGGCACGGCTGCCGAGGCCGGCATCGCGATGATCGACGTCAACGAGAGCTCGATCCACGACGTCCGCGTGTCCGGGATCGCCCCGGACACCGGCCCGGGCACCGGACTCTTCGCCGTGGCCCCGCTCTCGGGCAGCGGCCACGGCATCGTCGTCGCCAACACGATCGAGCAGACGGTCAACGAGACCGCGATCGACCGCGTCGCGGTCAGCGGCTTCAACAAGGCCGGCATCGTCGTCGACAGCCGGACCCTGAACGGGACGGCCGAGCGCACGAACACGATGAAGGCCACGATCTCCGACAGCTCGGTGACGGGCGCGGGGACTTCGGCAGTCGTCGCCCAGGACGGCATCGAGGGCTGGGGCAAGAGCGCCACCGTCCTCCTGAACCGGAACCTCATCACCGGTGTCGCGGCGCCCGGTGCCCAGTCCGGGACCGCGCTCGTGGTCGGCGGCTCCGCCGGGATCTACTTCCGCGGCGTGAACCCGGCCAGCACCATCGGCGGCTCGCGGCTGACCGCGAACAGCATCTCCGCGAACACGTTCGGCGCGTACGCGGCGAACTTCGCCGGGACGACGTTCGCGGCGCCCTACGTCAACGCCGCCACGAACTACTGGGGCAGCTCCAACGGCCCGAGCACCCCGCCGACGAAGTCCGCAGGCGACTTCGCCGGGGCCGGCGCGCCGACGTTCGGCGGCGGACTGACGACCGCCCCGTTCCTGGGCACCGCCCCGACCCCGCCGGTCACCCCCGGCGCCGTGCAGGACTCCGCGCCCCGCGCGGAGTTCGACACGCTGAAGGACGGCGCGAAGACCACGGTCGGCGCTCCGGTGGCCCTGGACGTCGTCGCCACGGACGACTTCGGCGTCAAGGGCGTGGAGTACTTCGTCGACGGCGTGTCCATCGGCAGCTCCGCGACGTTCCCCTACGAGTTCGACTGGATCCCGTCGACCGCCGACGACGCGGCCGTCCACCGCGTGACCGTGGTCGTGACGGACTCCGCGGGCGGCACCACGGAGCTGGCCGCGAACGTGCAAGTCGGCACCCTG
>JAQGHJ010000894.1 GCA_028288905.1 Phycisphaerales bacterium
TTCGCGGCGGCGGCGGCCTTGGCGGCCTGCTTGGCCCGGGTCGCCTCGGCCCGCTTGGCCGCGTCGGCGGCGGCCTGCCACTGGTCCAGGCTCGCGTAGAACGCCGCCCCGCCCTTGCCGTCCAGCGCCAGCAGCTCGGTGCTCAGCCGGTCGAGCATCATCCGGTCGTGCGTCACCAGCAGCACCGCGCCGGGGAAGTCCTCCAGGCTGTCTTCCAGGATGTCCAGCGACGAGATGTCCAGGTCGTTCGTCGGCTCGTCGAGGATCAGCAGGTCCGCCGGCTTCAGCATCAGCCGGGCGATCTGCACCCGCGACCGCTCCCCGCCGCTGAGGCTCCCGACCGGCATGTCCAGCTGCTCCTTGCGGAACAAAAACCGCCCGGCCCAGCCGCTGATGTGCATCGTCTGCCCGCGGAAGCTGACGTGGTCCCCTGTCGGGCTCAGCGCGTCCCGCAACGTCATCGCCGGGTCCAGCCCCGCCCGCGTCTGCTCGAAGTGCACGATCTGCAGCCCGTCAGCCGGGGTGACCGTGCCGCTGTCGGGCGCGTCCTGCCCGACCAACAGCTTGATCAGCGTCGACTTGCCGCTGCCGTTCGGCCCGAGCAGCCCGAGCCGGCCGCCGGGGGTGAGCGTGACGTCGAGGTCGTGGAACAGCGTCCGCCCGCCGAGGGCCTTGGACACTTTCTTGGCCGTCAGCAGCTTGCGGGTCTGGCGGCCGCTGGCGGCGAAGTCGATCTCGGCGGTCTTGGCCGTCGCGTTGCGAGACTTGAGGTCGGCCAGCTCGCCCATCATCTGGCCGGCCTTGTCGATCCGGCCCTTGGCCTTGGTCGTCCGGGCCTTGGCCCCGCGGCGGAGCCACTCGATCTCCCGCCGCACCGTGCTGGCCAGCGCCGTCTGCCGCGCAGCCTGGGCCTCCATGAACTGGATCCGCTTCTCGACGAACGCGCTGTACGGGCCGTTGTGGCTCAGGTACCCGTCCGGGTAGCTGGCGTTCAGCTCGACTGTCCGGTTCGTCGTGTTCTCCAGGAAGTACCGGTCGTGGCTGACGAGCACGAACGCGAACGGGGCGTCGGACAGCAGCTCCTCGAGCCACAGGATGCCGGCCAGGTCGAGGTGGTTCGTCGGCTCGTCCAGCAGCAGCAGGTCCGGCCGGCGGACGAGCTCGCGGGCGATCGCCAGCCGCTTCTTCCACCCGCCGGACAACTGGTCGGCCAGCTGCTCGACGTCGGCCGCCCCCGGCTCGCCGGACGAGAACCCGACTTGGCTGAGCATGATGTCCGCCTCGATCTCCTTCTCGTGCTCGTCGGCGTCGTGGACGTCGGCCTGGGCGGCGACCAGGACCTGGCGGCACGTCGCCCCGGCAGGGAACTTGTCCTCCTGCGGCAGGTACCCGAGCCGCAGCTGGCGGCGGGTGGTAAGCGTGCCGTCGTCGGGCGGCTCGAGCCCGGCCAGGATCTTCATCAGCGTCGACTTGCCCGACCCGTTCGGGCCGATCAGGCCGGTGCGTTCGGAGTCGTCGAACGCGATCGAGATGCCGGCGAACAGCGGGCGGGGGCCGAAGGCTTTGGACAGCGAGGTGCAGTTCAGGAGCAACGTCATCGGGAAAGGAGGGGGTCGAGGGTGGAGGGTCAGAAGTCGTGAATCGGCGGTCGAACGTTGAGGAGTCGACGGTCCATCGTTGAACTGTTGATTGTAGAGGAGCGCGGCCGCGGCGGCTGCTCCGGGTTCCCCCGAGCAGGCCTACCGCCAGTGGGCGTAGGCCCAGATTGGGCACTCGCGGCACAAGCGGCTGTTGGCGTCGCTGCTTACCGCCGAACGCCAGGACCGGCCGTACTGCGAGCTGCGGTCGCGTGTGCTGACGCACAACCTCCTGCTCATCGCCGGGTGTTCGTAGGGTCTCGACAGACCCACGCACCTCGCAAGATGACATCCGTATGGGGATCGTCCTACGGGCTTCGCCGCATCGCCGAGTCGCCACACACCGCGTCGCCCGTCCAGGTGTCTCACCCCTCGCGGGCCAGTGCCGCGAACCGCTCCCCTCGCTCCTGAAAGTTGGTGAACTGCCCGTAGCTGGCGAACCCGGGGCTCAGTAGCACGACGTCGCCCGGGGCGGCGATCGCGCGCGCGGCCGCGGCGGCCGCGTCCAGTGTCACGCACTGCCGCACGTCCCGCCCGCCGGCTGCCCGGACGGCGGCGGCGACCGCGTCGCCGGTCTGGCCGACGCACAGCACCGCCTTCGCCCGAGCCGCCAGCGGGCCGACCATCGGCGTCACGTCGAGACCCTTGTCCGACCCGCCGACAACGTGGATCACCCGGCCGTCGTCGAACGCCGCCAGCGCCGCCGCGGCCGCCTCGGGGACGGTGGCGATCGAGTCGTTGAACCACCTCACCCCGTCGGCCTCGTGGACGAGCTGGAGCCGGTGCGGCAGCCCGGCGAAGTCGCGGAGGGCGGCTTGGGCGTCGTCCCAGGATACGCCCAGTGCCGCCGCGGCCGCGTACGCGCCTTGGGCGTTGAGCTGGTTGTGCCGCCCGGGAATGCACAGCTCGAAAGGCCGACGGCCGGCAACGCCGTAGGGGACGAAGCGGGCGCCGCCCGCCCGAGGATCGCGATCGTCCACCCAATCCATCACCGCCGCCGACTCCTCGTTCACCACCGCCACGTCGCCCGGCTTCTGGTATCGCAGGACGTTCCGCTTCGCCGCGGCGTAAACCGCGAACGACCCGTGCCAGTCGAGGTGGTCGGGTACGAGCAGCGTGACGACCGCCACGTGCGGCGACCACCCGGCCCGGCCGAGGTAGTCGAGCATGAAGCTCGACAGCTCCAGCACGACGACGTGGTCCGGCTCGATGTTCGGCAGCTCCGGCAGCAGCGAGGTGCCGATGTTCCCGCCGAACCAGGTGGTGAACTGCCGGCCGAGGATCGCCCCGAGCATGGCGGCCGTTGTCGACTTGCCCTTCGTCCCGGTCACGCCGACGACCGGGGCTCGGCACCGCTCGGCGAAGAGGCAGATCTCAGTCGTGACCGGCACCCCGGACGAGCGGGCGGCGGCGAGGTAGGGGTTCGAAGGCGGGACGGCCGGCGACGCGACGACGAGGTCGGCCCCGGCGAAGTCTGCCTCCTCGTGCCCGCCGAGCCGGTAGGTGATGGGTAGCCCGGCCAGCTGCGCGACCGAGTCGGCCAGCTTGTCGGCCGGGGCTTTGTCGGTGACGGTGACCGTCGCTCCTTGCGAAACGAGCCACCGGGCGGCCGCGACGCCGCCGCCGAAGTGGCCGAGGCCGGCCACCGTGACGCGTTTGCCGGAGAGCTCAATCATGACGAGGCATCCTTGCCGGAGGGCTGACTTCCATGCCACCCAGATTCAGCCCAGCACCCGCCCCAGGTCCGCCTTCATGTCCAGCGTCGCCTGCTCGACGCACCGCTCCCAGTCGTCCCCGAACCGGGCGGCGTATCCCTTGTCCTTGTGGGCGTACAGGATGCTCCGACTGGCCGACACGACCGCCCCGGTGCCGCCGGGGTGAAACGCGAGGCGGGTCATGTCGGCCGTCGCGCCCTGGGCCCCGTAGCCGGGCAGTAGGAAGATCGATTTTGGCAGTCGTTCCCGCAGCGACCGCATCGTCTGCGGCTGCGTCGCCCCGACGACCGCCCCGACCGAGCTGTACCCGGTCGACCCGACCATCCCCTCGGCCGCCGCGATCGTCGCCACCCGGTCGGCCACCAGCTCCGACCACGTCCGGCCGTCGGCCAGCGGCACGTCCTGGAACTCGGCCGACCCCGGGTTGCTCGTGCGGACCAGCACGAACAGCCCCTTGTCCGTCTCTCGCGCCACCCGCACGAACGGGGCGAGCGTGTCGGCCCCGAGCATCGGGTTGACCGTGATCGCGTCGGGCATGGCCACGTCGTCGGTGTCGTCGGCCGACGCGTCGTCGAGGTGCCCGTCGGCGTACGCGGCGGCCGTCGTGCCGATGTCGCCCCGCTTCACGTCCCCGATCACCAGCAGCCCCAGGTCCTTGGCCTCGCGGACGAGGCTGTAGTACGCCTCGACCCCGTCCCACAGGTACCGCTCGAAGTACGCGCTCTGGAACTTCACCACGGGCACGAGCGGGGCGACGACCCGCAGCACCCGCGTCGTGAAGTCGAACACGGCGTCGAGCACCGCGTCAGTGTCGCCGGGGTCGATGCCCTCGGTCACCTCGGCCGGGAACTGGTCGAACATCGGGTCGATCCCGACGCAGATCGGGGCGGCCTTGCCGCGGGCGGCGTCGGTCAGCCGGTCGCCGAAGAGCTCGGACATGGGTCACCTCGGGAACGCGGGTTCACCACGGAGGCACCGAGGCACGGAGGGGGAGAAAGACATGCGACCGCGAAGGCGCGAAGAGCGCGATGGAAGACGCGAAGAAGACAAAGGCGGGGGAGTGCGGTCGGAGGCTGATCCACCCGCCGTCCCCCTTGCTCTTCGTCGTCTTGGCTTACTTCGCTTCGCGTCTTCCATCGCGCTCTTC
>JAQGHJ010000955.1 GCA_028288905.1 Phycisphaerales bacterium
CCCCACCCCATACTCCGATACTCCCCCCCGCCCCCCTCACGCCTCGGCGAACCGGTGCGTCGGCTCCGGCTTGCCGGGGCGGAAGTGTTCCAGGTGCCGCACGCCCAGCAGCAAGCCCGGGGCCTGCATCACGGTCTCCTCGATCGCCTCCTCGACGGCCGCCTTCAGCGCGGCCGGGTCGGCCTCGGCCCGCAGGTTCACGATCAGCTCCCCCGCGTCCACGTCGGCCGCCAACTCGTGCGAAAGCTCGACGACGCCGTCGCTGCGGACGAGGTTGGCCACGGCGATGTCGCTGCCGGCGGCCGGGGTGAGCGTCATCTTCAAGTGGGCGATCTCCGCCCCCTGCCCCACCAGCCTGGCGTGCACACGGGCAGCCAGCGACCGGAGCAGCGCGTTGCCGTCCACCGGGGCGTCGGCCGTCAGCTCGGCCGTGCAGTTCAGCCAGCCGAGCAGCGCCTCGCCCTCGGCGTACAGGGCGTAGTCGACGTCCATCGCCGGCTCGGACCCTAGGTCCGCCCCGCCGGCCACGAGGTCGAACCAATCCGTCAGCCCGTCGCCGGTGCGGGCGGACGCCTCGACCACCCGCGCCTTCGGGAAGCGTTCGGCCAGTGCCGCCGCCAGCCGCGCGCGACGTTCGGGCGTGAGCAGGTCGATCTTGTTGACGACAATGACCTCGGCCTCTTCGAGCTGCTTCTCGTAGACGTACACGACCTTCTTCGTGAATGCCTTGCCCTCGGCCAGCCCCAGGATCCGCTCGGCCCGCACCGGGTCGACGAGCACGGTCAGCGGTGCGACCGAGTAGCTGTCGCCGTACATCCGCCGCAACGGGTAGCTGACCGACGCCTTGAGGTCAGTGCAACTGCCGACCGGCTCGGCGATGAACACCTCGGGCCGGCTCGACTCGGTCAGCCGGTCGGCCGCGTCGGTCAGGCTGTTGAACCGACAGCAGAAGCACCCGCCGGTGATCTCCTCGGTCGCGAACCCGTGGCTGGCGAGCAGGGCCGTGTCGACGAGCCCGACGCTCTGGTCGTTCGTGATCAGCCCGACCCGCTTGCCCGCGTCCCGCAGGTGCTCGGCCAGCTTGAGGATGGCAGTCGTCTTCCCCGCCCCGAGGAAGCCACCGATCATGATGTAGCGGGCCTTCGACACTGAACTCCTTTGCGCCGTCGCGGCGAGTCAGTAGCCAGTGGTCCATGGTCCGTGGTCAGTAGTGGCGGAGCGACCCGGACTAGCCAGCCGAGCGGAAAACTCCGCGGCCAGTTCGCCACTACTGACCACGGACCACTGGCTACCGACTACCCCAACATCTTATCGATCGTCGCGTCCAACACCGAGATATACCCGTCGACGTCCAGGCTGTTGGGCTCCGGGGTGCCCCGCGCAAGGTACAGCCAGCCCGCGTGATACGGGTCCTTGTCGATACGGGAGGGGTCGGCGTCCAGTTCGGGGTTGCCGCCGGCGAACGTGCCGGCGACCACGCCGTAGACGTCGGAGATCGCCTTGAACCCCTCGACCCAGCCGACGGTTTGGCCGACGGCGACCGGGGCGCCGGGCTTGGCCTCGAACCCGTGCTCGACGATCTCGCCGAGCATCCGCGTAGCGAACCGGGTGAACCCGACGCGGTACAGGGCGGCCGCCGATCCGTCGGCCGCGGGCGGCTCGACCTGCTCGAGCCAGAAGTGCGACCGGGTGTAGAGCCGACCCTTTGGCAGCCGGCTCTGGAACCGGTTCCGCTTGTAAATCACGACGGCGGCGGGGTCGTACGGGGTGGCCTTGGCGGCCGGGGCGGCGTCAACAGGAGGTTGGATCGGTTCGCAGTCCATGCGGGGCCGGGAAGCGTAGCGAACCGGCCGCGGAAGGTCACGCTGAGACCGGAATTGCACACCTCCCCCCACGCCTCCCCGTGGCACGGGTTTCCAACCCGTGCGGGCGTGTACCCACGCCCGGCGGGCCGTACTCGGCCCGCACGCTGAACGGACGGCAGCCGGTTCCTCCCAGCTGCCTCACGCGCCAGCCGCAGCGAAACATGATCCCGCGGTAGAATAGATCAACCGATCGCCCGGAACATTGCGGGCCGTACCCGGCCCGCCGGGCGTGGGTACACGCCCGCACGGGTTGGAAACCCGTGCCACGGGGAACCTCCGCCGGCCGACCGCGTACCGCTCCGGGGCGGCCGGCCTACGGGGTCATTTTACCGCGGCCGCGTTCCGGCACACGCAATTTCGCCCGTACACTCCCCGGACACGGATGTCCCTCGACCTCTGCATCCTCGCCAGCGGCAGCGCCGGCAACTGCTCCGTCGTCCGGTCGCCCCGCGGGCTGCTGCTGATCGACGGCGGGCTCGGGCAGCGGAGCATCGACGCCCGGCTCCGGGCGGCCGGGTGCCGTGGGGTGAGGGCGGACGACCTGGCCGGCGTCCTGCTCACCCACCTGGACCGGGACCACCTCTCCACCCACTTCCTCGCCTGGGCCGCCCGCCGGCGGCTGCCGATCTTCTGCCACGCGGCGAAGGTGCAAGAATTGCTCGCCACGGCCCGCCGGTGGGCGGCGGACGCCCCGGTGCCGAACGTGTTCGGGTTCGGCGACGACCCGTTCGAGCCGGTCGACGGGATCACGGTCGACCCGGTCCCCCTCGCCCACGACGCCGAGGGGTCGCACGCGTTCATCCTGGGCGCGCGGGAGCGGGCCCCGGGGTCGGCCGCGAGGCGGATCGGGTTCGCGACGG
>JAQGHJ010000001.1 GCA_028288905.1 Phycisphaerales bacterium
ACGCTGTGGTACGCGACCATCGCCCGCCCGCTCTCGGAGATGATGATCGGGTGCTCGACCTTCGCCTGGTCGCAGATCTCCTTGACGTGGAAGATCACGTCGTTCGCGTACTCCTGGAGCCCGTAGTTGATGCTCGACCCGAAGTCGGTCTTGCTGCCGTCGTAGTCGACCCCGAGCCCGCCGCCGACGTCGATGTACTTCAGCCCGGCCCCGAGCCGCTGCATCTCCGTGTACACCCGGACGAGCTCGATGATGGCCGCCTTCACGTTCCGGATGTTGTTGATCTGGCTACCGAGGTGGAAGTGCAGCAGGTTCAGGCAGTCGCCCATTCCCTGCTTGCGGAGGTAGTCCAAGGCGTCGATCACCTCGGAGATGAACAGCCCGAACTTGCTGCGGACGCCGCCGGACTGCTCCCACCGCCCGGCCCCCTTGGCCGACAGCTTCACCCGGACGCCGATGCTCGGCTTGACGTTGTGCTGCTTGGCGTACTTGACGATCAGTTCCAGCTCGCTGAACTTCTCGACGACCGGGATGATGTTCCGCCCGATCTTCGTCGCCAGGATGACGGCCTCGATGAACTCGTCGTCCTTGAACCCGTTGCACACGATCGGCGTGTTGTTGTCGTCCACGACGGCCATCACGGCCAGCAGCTCGGGCTTGCTCCCCGCCTCGAGCCCGAACCCGTACGGCTTGCCGAACGCGTGGATCTCCTCGACCACGTGCCGCTGCTGGTTCACCTTGATCGGGTACACGCACCGGTAGCTGCCGCGGTAGTCGTGGTCCTTGATCGCCCGGTCGAACGCGGCGTGCATTTGCCCGACCCGGTGCTTCAGGATGTCCGTGAACCGGATCAGGCACGGGAGCTGGATGTCCCGCTCCCGCAGGTCGTCGACGAGCTTCTTCAGGTCGATGCTCTTGTCCGGCTCCTGGGTCGGGTGGACGACGACGTGCCCGGAATCGTTGATCGAGAAGTACCCCTGGCCCCAGTTCCGGATCGAGTACAGCTTGGCCGACTCCTCGGCGCTCCACGGCCGGGGCGGGGCGGCCGAGTGGTGGTCGGCCGTCGTCGCCCCGCTGCCGGGGTTGCCGTTCGGCGGGTACCCGTTCGGGCCGGCCGTCGCCCCCGCCGGACCGGCGGCGGGGGTCGACGAGGCGGGGGTCGACGACCCGTTCCCGCCGTCCCCGTTGCCGGCCCGGTGCATCCGCTCGGCGATGGCGGCGGCCACCCCGACGGCGGCCGGGATCGGGCCGGCGGGGCTCGGTTGGGACGGGGTGCCTGACTGCGGGGGCGAAGCGGGGGCGGCGGCATCGGGGCGGGCGGCGGGGTCGGCCGTCGTGGACATCGTGGGGGGTTCCTTCTTCCTCGGCTCCGGGCCGGCGGCGGGGCGGTCGGCGGGGTCCATCGCAACGTCGTTTCGTCGGCCCGCCGCACGGCTGTTCGAGACGCGCGTCATCCTATCGACCCGAGGCGGCCGGGGGATCAGAAAAGACGATTTTGTCCGTCGGGTCGGGCGGGGCCTTCCGAAGGCCAACGGTAGGGTTCGCCTCGGCGCACGTAGGGCGTTTCGGCGGCCATATCCGGTCGCATGTCACCTCCCGCAACGGCCCGGCCGAGCACTTACCCCTTCGGCCACTGTTGGCTCAGGCAGTGGATCGCCCCGAGCCCCCAGATCAGCTCCGTGCAGTCGATCCCCACCACCTCGTGCTTTGGCAGGTGCCGCTGGAGGATCTCGATCGCCTTCTTGTCGTTCTTCTTGTCGCGGTACGTGGGCACGAGCAGGGCCCCGTTCACGAAGTAGAAGTTCACGTACGTGGCCGGCAGCCGCTCGCCGTCGTGCGTCACCGGCTTGGGCATCGGGATATCGACGACCTCGAACGGCTTGCCGTCCTGGTCCCTGAGCTTGTCGAGCTGCTTGCGGGCCGACCGCAGGACCTTGTAGTTGTCGTCCATCGGGTCGTCCTCCACGCCGATCACGACCTTCGTCGGCGAGATGAACCGGGCGAGGTCGTCGACGTGCCCGTCCGTGTCGTCCCCCTCGATCCCGCCGGTCAGCCAGCAGACGTGCCGCTGGCCGTAGTAGTCCTTCAGGACCCGCTCGATCTCGGCCTTGCTCAGGCCCGGGTTCCGGTTCTTGTTCAGCAAGCAGTCGGTCGTCGTCAGCAGCGTGCCGGCCCCGTTCACGTCGATCGCCCCGCCCTCCATCACGACCTTGGGGTAGAACACTGGCAGCTTGAGTTCCTCGGCGATTCGCGTCGGCACCGCGTCGTCGTCGTCGTACGGCGGGTACTTCCCGCCCCAGGCGTTGAACGCCCAGTCCACGACGGCGACCTTTCCCGAACCCGCTGCCCGCGGTGTCCCGGATCGGCCGGGCTTCGCCGCCTTCACCACGAACGCCGGTCCGTGGTCCCGGCACCAGCTCTCGTTCGTTCGGATGGGGTGGAAGAAGACGTTGCCGAGCGGGCACCCGTGCTCGGCGAGCTGCTGCCGGACGAGGTACTCGTAGTTCTCGTTCGGGACGTTGACGTGGACCTGCTCCCGGGCCGCGATCTCGCGGAAGATCCGGGCCAAGTTTTCCGGCACGGTGTGGTACTTGCCCGGGAACGAGATCCCCTCCGGCCGGGGCCAGGAGAACCAGGTGCCGACGTGCGGCTCCCACTCGGCCGGGAACGTGTACCCGAGGGCGGCGGGGGTCTGGTCGAGGACTTTGAGCTTGGGCATCCGCGTAAGGTCCGCACCGCCGACCGCGGACGCAAGGACGCGGCCCCCCGGCCCCCGGCCCCCGCGGCGCGGGCCCGACCA
>JAQGHJ010000015.1 GCA_028288905.1 Phycisphaerales bacterium
CGACCCGGCCAAGGGCGGCACGGTCTCCTCGCTGTTCGTCAAAGGGATGGACCGCGAATTCGTCCGCGGGGCGGGCGGGCCGCGGCGGTTCAACGAGCTCCGCGGGTATTTCTCGGCGGCCGGCGCGTGGTGGAGCAGCGCCGACGCGGCCGCGACCGTCACGGTGACGGAGCCGGGGCCGATCCGGGCAACCGTCCGGATCGAGGGCACCATCGGCCCGCACCCGTTCGCCACCGAGTTGTCCGTCGCCGCCGGCCGGGCGCGGATCGACGTGCGGACCACCGTCAAGTTCCCCATTGGCCGCCCGACGACGGCCCGACCCGGCAAGCCCGAGCCGTTCGCCGTCGGCGCCTCGCCGCCGCCGGCCGGCAAGGGGGACGAGAACGGCAACCGCCGCGCGTTCTTCGACAGCCGGCCGAAGCTGCAGGCGTTGTTCCCGGTCACGCTCGACCGCCCGACGCTCGACAAGAGCGCCCCGTTCGACGTCTGCCGCACCGCCCACGCCGACGCCGCGTTCGACACGTGGCTCGGGGCGAAGCACAACGTGATTGTTGATTGGGTGGACGCCGTGGCCGGTGACGGGTCAGCCGGGCTGGCCGTGATGACCGACCACACGACGGAGTACCACCACGGGGCGGGCGAGCCGCTCGGGCTGGTGCTGGGGTACGCCGGCGGCGGCGTGTGGCGGGACTACCCGATGGACGCCGAGCCGACGGCCGCGTACGCGATCGTCCCGCACGGCGGGGACTGGCGAGCGGGCCGGCTGTGGCGGGAGCGGGCCGAGTGGGCCGAGCCGCTGGTGGCGGCTGCGGCGACGGGGCCGGGCTCGGCGGCGCTTGGCGGGGCGGGGCCGGGTGCGGGTGGAGGGTGGTCGCTGCTGGACGGACCCGCCGAAGGGCTGGACGTGCCGGCCGTCCACGTCCGCGACGGGCGGGTCGAGGTCCGGCTATTCCACACCGGCTATGGGGGCGGGAAGTCGCTGGCCGTCCGGCTGGCCCGGCCGGTCGTGGGGGCTGAGTTGGTGGAGCTGGACGGTCGAGTGATCGCGGACTTGCCGATCTGGGGCCGCGGCGACGACGGCACGATTGGATTGGAACTTCCCGGCGTGCCGATGTTTGGCGTTCGCACGCTCCGGCTGCGGATCGGTGCGACTCATTGAAGAAGTCGGCTCCGCCGCGCTGTCACTGCCGGCTGGTATGACCTGGAGCGGTCCCTCACCGGCCAATGCGAACGACGGCCGCGGCGTGATACCCCTCACGCCCTCCCGAACGAGACCCGCCGATGAGTCCATCCGTCCCGACCGACCCGCCCGCCACCCCCTCGGCCCCGGCCGTCGTCCCGCCGCGGACGCCGTGGGGCATCTTGCTGACCGAACTGGCGGACGCCGCTCGGGAGCACGGGGACGTCGCCCGGTTCCGCCGCGGGTGGCTGTTCACCCACCCGGACGCGGTCCGTGACATCCTCGTGACCCAGGACCGGTCGTTCACCAAGAGTCCGGCGCTGCGGCGGGCCCGGTTCACGCTCGGGAACGGGCTGCTGACGAACGAGGGGCCGACGTACCGCAAGCAGCGGGGGCTGATCCAGCCGTCGCTGCACCCGAAGCGGCTCGGCGGGTACGCCGGGGTGATCGGCCGACACGCGGCCGAGGCGGCCGGCGGGTGGCGGGACGGGCAGACGATCGAGCTGCACCGGGAGATGATGCGGCTGACGCTCCGGATCGTGGCCGAGGCGCTGTTTGGCAGCCCGATCGGGCCGGAGGTGGACGCCCTCAGCGCGGCGATGGACATCAACGTCGCGATGTTCCGCCGGATGGCGTCGCCGTGGGGGTGGCTGAAGGTGCTGGCCCCGACGCCGACGAACGTCCGCTTTTTGTTCGCCCACCGCCGGCTCGTCGGCACGCTCCGGTCGTTCGTCCGGCAACGCCGGGCCGAGCCGGCCGGCACGCCGCACGACGATTTGCTCGCCCGATTGTTGGCCGCCCGGGACGGAGACGGGGCCGGCGCGGCCCCGGCGGACGGCGGGATGACCGAGCGGCAATTGATCGACGAGTGCGTCACCCTGTTCGCCGCCGGGCACGAGACGACGGCCAACGCGATGACGTTCACGCTCTGGCTGCTCGCCCAGCACCCGGCCGTCGCCGACCGGCTGGCGGCCGAAGTAGACCGAGTCGTCCCGGTCGGCCGGCTGCCGACGATGGACGACCTCGACGCGCTGCCGTACGCCCGGGCGGTGGTGGCCGAGTCGATGCGGCTGTACCCGCCGGCTTGGATCATGGGCCGGCAGGCGAAGGAACCAGTCACGGTGGCCGGCCAGCCGCTGCCGAAGGGGGCGGTCGTGTTCGTGAGCCAGTGGGTGACGCACCGGGACGCGCGGTGGTGGCCGGACGCCGAGCGGTTCGACCCCGATCGGTTCATCGCGGAATGGGGCCAGCCGGGCGAGAACGGGGCGGGAGACGGCAGGGGAGGAGACGGCGACACACCGAGCCGGCCGCGGTGGGCGTACTTCCCGTTCGGTGGCGGGTCGCGGGTGTGCGTCGGGGAGGCGTTCGCCTGGGCCGAGGCGACGATCGCGCTCGCCGTCATCGCCCGCCGGTGGCGGGGCGAGTGGGCCGACCCGGGCCCGATGCCGCTCGACCCGAGCATTACCCTCCGGCCCGGGCGGGAAATCCACCTGACGATGCGACGGCGGTGAGGGGACCGCATCCCGTTCCTCCTCGCCCGACACCGGGAGGGGTGGGCCGGACCCAGGTCGCGGTCCTCCCGGCCGCTTCCGACTTACCGGAGTGCCCGCGGCCCAGCCGTTGCGGCCGAAGCCTCCCCATGAGCACTTCATCCCCCGTCGCGCGCGGTCCAGGCACCGGCCGCCCGCCCGTCGACCCGACGACCCACGGCGCGATCGACTACGGCTTCGCCGCCGCGAACCTACTCGCCCCGTCGCTGTTCGGACTGACCGGGTCGGCCAAGGCGCTTTGCTACCTGTTCGGCACGAGCCAGGGCTTGTTGAACGCGCTCACCGACCACCCGCTGGGCGTGAACCGGATCATCCCGTTCCGCACCCACGGCCGGCTGGAGACGCCGTTCGTCGCGTCGCTGGTGTTGCTCCCCCTGCTGAGCGGGGCGCTGAAGCAGCGGAATGCGCGGGCCTACCTTCTGTCGTTCTTCGGGATCGCGTACGCCCACTACATGCTGACCGACTACGACGCCTACGAGCGGAATGGCGGAGCGGGGCGAGCAGACCGGCCGGCGGTGGAGGGCGAGACGCCGACAATGAGGGGCCGCTCCGTGCTGGTGACTGCGGAGTCGTGACGGGTGTGGTGGGCTGAAACGGGTTCGATTCTCGGCAAAGCGGACGGTCGCCCCGCGGGGCCGCGGGTCCCGGTGCTCCACTCCGCGCTGCGCCGGGGGAAGAATCTCGCGAGGGGATGGCCCATCCGCCCGGCGTCTTCACCGGCTCGGGCCGAGCCGTGCGGCCGCCGCTACTCGTCGAATCCCTCGACCGTCACCCGCGCCGCCGGCTGGCTCGCGAACCGGGCGGCGGCGTGCTCGATCTCCTCGAGCTGCTGGGCCGCCCCGGTGCAGGCAAACCCATACTTCTGGCGGACCCGGTCCGACGCGATCGTCAGGGCCTGGCGGCTGCGGCCGACGAAGTCGGCGACCGGGTATGACCGACCGACGGCCAGGAACTCCTTGACGACGAGGGACGGCGAGTAGCACGAGCTGACGGACTCGTCGGGCCACCGCACGCGGAACCGCATCTCAGGCATGGCTGTGAACTCCTGTGGCAGCGGGTGTCGCCGGCGGGGCGGCGGCGGCCGCCGCGACGGCGGCGGAAACGGCGACGC
>JAQGHJ010000028.1 GCA_028288905.1 Phycisphaerales bacterium
GGGTTCCCGGTCGACCAGGGGAAGGTGTTCGGGGCGGCCGCGCTGCCGCTGGAACGGCAGCAGGAGCAGGCGACGGCGCAGGCGAACGCGACGCTGAAGTCGGTCGACGATCAGGGCACGTTCGGGCGGATCGGGATGGGGATGACGGCCGGGGAGATCAGGGACGCCGTGTCCCGGCGGCTCGACGACCGGGCGGTGGACGCGGCGAAGCTCGACTACCTGCGGACGGCCGGACTGCCGGAGCAGGAGAAGGTGATGGGTCGGGCTCAGGAGGCGTACG
This sequence comes from Phycisphaerales bacterium, assembly GCA_028288905.1. Lineage (GTDB taxonomy): Bacteria > Planctomycetota > Phycisphaerae > Tepidisphaerales > Tepidisphaeraceae > Humisphaera. The sequence continues at coordinate 281 of JAQGHJ010000028.1, forward strand.
ACGGCGACCCGACGAGCGAACGGGCGGGCCGGAACCTGGCGGCGGCCGAGCAGGAAGTCGCGCGGCTGCTCGACCAAATGGACCGGCTCGACCTGAAGCTCGACACGGTGCGGGCCGGCTACGTCCAGTTCGGTGCCGCGGTACGTGACTCGCTGGAGAGCAACGTCGGTAAGGGCATTGCGGACCTGATCGAGGGGACCGGGACGCTCCGGGACGCGATGCTCGGGTTCGCCCGGGACGTGGTGCAGGCGTTCAGCCAGATGGCCAGCCGGAACCTGATCCAGGGGCTGATCGGGGACGCGGGGCGAGTTCAAGGGAATGGGACGAGCGGCTCGCTGGGCGGTCTCGCCGGCGGCCTGGCCAGCGCTATCGGTAGCATATTCACTGCCGCTGACGGCGGCGTCATTTCCGGTGAGCTTCGGGCGTTTGCGGCCGGGGGGATCGTATCGGAACCGACGCTGGCCTTGGTGGGTGAACGCTCGGACAAAGTTGCCGAGGCCGTGGTTCCATTGTTGGGTGCCGGCGGGACGATCCCCCTGGGGTCCGACCCGGCCGGCGGCGTGTTCGCTCGACTTCCCGGCGGGCGGCGGGTGTCGGCCACGTTCGATCAGGACGACCGGAGCCACGCGGCCGCCATGTACGTCGCCGGGGCCCGGATGCTCCGGTTCGCCGAAGGCGGGGTCGTGGGCGGCGGGCTCGGGCTCGACATGCCCGTGACGGCCGGCGTGCCGGCGGACCTAGCGGGCGGGTGGACGCCGCCGGTGACCGGGCCGGGGTCGGGCCGGCAGGCGAGCAGTATCGGCGGCGAGGGCGGCGGCGGGTGGAACGGGAACCTGTACGTGCTGAGCGACCCGTCCGCCATGTTCAAGGCGGGACTCCGCAAAAACAAGGACGTGGTGATCGACGTCGTGGCTGGGTCGGCGCTGTCCGGCGGCAAGGTGCGCCACGCCCTCAACCGCGAGCGGCGGTGAACGACCGGCCCGCGGGACACGAACTTCAGGGGAAGGGGAACACGATGGGGAACCACTGGCTCGACAACGCAATCGCCCAGGTCACTGACCGGGTGCCGGCACCGGCGCACGCGACGCACGCCGCCGTCGGGGAACTGGCGGCCGAGCTTCTCGGCCTGCCGACGGTCGCGGTGGAGAACGCCGCCCTCCGGCACGGCGGGACCGTCCGAGAATCGGCGGCGGCGGCCGGCGTCGCCCGGGCGGCCGGCAAGCGGTACGTGACGAAGATCGGGGAGGCCGACCGGATCAACCAGAACCGCCGCATCTACCCGCGGGCGGAGTGGGCGGCGGCCGTCGACCGGGCCAACGCCGAGCAGTGCCCGAACGGGACGCTCGGCGGGGCCGTCGACCACGTCGGGATGCTCGACGGCGGCAACGCCAAGAACCGCTGCATTTTGTGGAAGGAACTAACGCTCGACGCGGCCGGGAACGTCTTCGGCAGCTTCGAGATCGTCGAGGGGCACACCGACGGGGCGAACCTGGCCGCGTGGCTCCGGGCGGGCGGGGCGCTCGGCTTCTCGACGTACGGCCGGGCCAAGGCCCGGGACCTGACGGCCGACGAGCGGCGGACCTACGGGGTGCCGGAGGGCGAGCACGCCGTGGTGATGGAGCAGTACAGCCTGATCGGCATTGATTCGGTCGACAACCCGTCGGTCCGCTCGGCCTGGATGTTGGCCGGTCGGCAGTAGCGGCGGTGGGACGCAGACGCGGGCCCGGGCGCGGTGCCCGGCCGCACGACGAACAGCACGACGAGAGGCAAGGGGAACGACGAGATGAGCCTGACTACCTACACCATCCGTGCCGCCGCCCGGCGGCTGACGAACCGCTGCCCGGCGACGGGCGACCCGATCGACCCGGCCGCGCGGTGGGCCGTGTTCCAGAACTCGTCGGCGCTGTCCCCGGCCGCGGCCCGGCGGCTCGCGCCGGGGCTGGCCGACGTGCTGGCGCGGATCGACCCGGCGGCGGAGCCGGCCGGCGGGGAGCGGAACCTGTACGCGATCGCCGCGGCCGTCCCGGATCGCGGGACCACGCTCTGCCCGGTGACGGGGCGGCCGGTGGCCCCGCGGGCGTACGAGGTCGCGTCCTGCCCGGGGAGCGACGTCGGGAGCTTCCTGTCCGTGCTGGCCGGCCAGGACGAGGCCCCCGCGATGGCCGCCGCCCTTCACCGGACGTTCAAGTCGACGCCGGTCCCCCGCCCGGCCGCCCCGGTCCCGCCGCCGGAGACCGACGAGCAACGGGTGGAGCGGGAGGGGCGGGAACGCGAGCGGCGGCTGCGGCAGGCGCTGGAGACGGTAGCCTGGACGACAGACCCCAGCGAGGCGGTGACGCGGGTGTCCCTGGCGAAGGCGGAGAAGATGGTCGAGGCGTTGCGGGTTCTTCTCGCCTGAGCAAGGACCCGGGCGAATCGACGCGGGGCCGTCCGGGCGGGTGCCGGGGCGGCCCTTGATCGCTGGTGGGGACGCAGTGGCCCCATTCGCCGCAGCGTGGTGCGTAGATCAGGCTGGATGGTCACCAACGAAACCGATCCGTCCGCCGTCCGCCAATCGCCCGCTGATCCCGAAAACGATACGACAGTGTTCGTGAACGTCGGGCAAGCCGACGTCCGTCTGCCCGCCGAAGTATCCCCTCGGCAGGCCGCCCGCATCCTGGGGGTGGACTACAAGACCGTGATGAAGTACCTCGACGCGGGGATGCTGGAGTGGCGGTCCGCCGGCCTCCCGGGGAGCGGCCGGCCGACGTACCGCATCAAGCTGGCCTCGGTCCTGGCGAAGCGGAACTCGTACAGGGCTACCTCGCCGTGCCCCCGCGCGGCGTTCGCCAAGTCGGCCGGGCCGACCGGCGGCGGGAACGGCTCCCGCCGACCGGCCCGCACCTTCCCGAGGTCCCGCCACTTCTGACGGCTACGCCGCTTGGCCACCGGAGCCGACCGAGCCGCCAGACCCTTCGGCACGGGCCGCCCGGGCAGCGGCGAGCCGCTCCTGGGCTTCGAGCAGGTGGTCGGTCCGCAGGTGTCCGTACGTCCGCTCGATCATGTCGACGGACGTCCCCGCCATGTCCGCAACCGACAGCAGGTCGGTCCCGTCCATTACCGCCTCCGAAATCCAGGCGTGGCGGAAGCTGTAAATGGTGATGCGGGCCCGGACGCCTGCCCGTGCTCGAACGTGGGCGAACCTGTTGCACAAGGTTCGCCGGTCCCACGGCCTCCCCTTGGGGTCGGCGAAGATCAGGTCGTTCGGTCGCTTCCCCTCACATCGCTTCAGCACGATCGCATACGTCGCGGCGGGAAGGACGATCTTCCGGGGCCGCGGCTTGCGCTGGGTTGTGCTTCGCTTGTGTTCCGGCAGGACGATCGTTCGCGACGCGGGCTGGAAGTTCCAGACCCGGGCCTTCGCGAGTTCGGACGTGCGCGGTCCGGTGTCGAGATACACGCGAAGGATGTCGACGAACCCGGCGTACGGGTTGTCTGCCCCGACCCGGAACTCGTCCGGCCGACGCCGCCGGAACCGGAAGTTCTCCTTGATCGTCTCCAGGTCGTCGTCCGCGTGGGCGAGCAGGGCCGCCGCCTCCGCCGCGGTCGGCAGGTCGCCCTCCGACTTCGCGTCGGCCCTCCGTTTGATCCGGTCGACGTTGGCGAACGGGTTGAACTCGCGCGGCAGGCACGGGGCGGGGTTCTTCAACTTCGCACGGCCCGAACCCCAAGCGTAGCACTGCATGATGCTGGTCTGGTGCTTGCCCACCGTCCATTCGTCGAGCGGCTTCGCCCGCCGGACCCACACCTTTCCCGGCCCCCCACCCTCGTCCGGCTCCAACGTCCCCCGTCGAGGCACGAAGTCGATCAGGTCGTGCTGCTCGATGTGCGCCTGGAACGCCAGGAGGTCTGCGTCCTCAGCCGTTCCCGCCGGCCGGTCCCCCAGCCGGACCCCGTTCCGGACGAACGCCGAATATCGCGCCAAGTGACAGCACCGTTCCTCGTACGTTCGGTCACCCCGCTTCGCCTTCACCGCGTCGAGGAAGGCGTCGAACAGCTCCACGTTGAAGGGGCCGTCGGACTGCGCGACCCGCTTGTCCCGTTCCAGGTCGCGGACGTACGTCGCGAACAAGGCGTCCGCCTCCTTGGGACTGACCTCGTCTACCCTTCCGAAATAGACCTCGCCGGCCCCGCCCGCCTTTGTGAACCACTTCCCGTTCTTCTCGCCGAGCTTTGCTTTCCGACCCATTGCGTTCTCCCTTTGCGGGGATTGAACCCCATATAGGGCGGCGAATAGGGCCACTGCGTGATTTCCTCGGGAAACGCGGGGCACGGGCCGGTTTCGAAAACCGGTCTGCCCGAAAGGGTAGCGAGGGTTCGAATCCTTCCGCCTCCGTTGGTTTCCAGCCGGACCGAAGCCGCCGGCCGCGTCGAACGACGCGGCCGGCGGCTTTTTTGCCTGGCGATCCCGCCTCGTCGCCCTCGCCTCAAGCGGTCGCCTTGCCGCCGGCGGCGGTGATGCCGTGCCCGGCCGCCCAAGCGGCCACGTCCCGGCGGCCGATGGCGGCGGCGATCAGGTCCGGGAACAGGTCGGGCGTGCAGGCGAACGCCGGGGAGCCGAGGGCGGCGAGGGCGGCCGCGTTCTCGTGGTCGTACATCGGGGCACCGTCGTCGCTCAACGCCAGAAGGGTGACGAGGTTCACCCCGCTGCCGACGAGTGACGCGGCCCGCTTCAGCAGGTTGTCCCGCACCCCGCCCTCGATCAGGTCGCTGATCAGCACGACGATCGTCTGTTCCGGCTGGCGGACGAGCCCCTGCACGTACGTCAGGGCACGGTTGATGTCCGTGCCGCCGCCGAGCTGGGTGCCGAACAGCACCTCGACCGGGTCGTCGAGCTTCTCCGTCAGGTCGACGACGGCGGTGTCGAACACGACGACGCTCGTCCGCACGGCCGGCAGGCTCGCCAGCACCGCCCCGAAGATGCCGGAGTAGACGACGCTGGTGGCCATCGAGCCCGACTGGTCGACGCACAGGATGATGTCGCGGAGCGCGCTCCGCTTGCGGCCGAACCCGATCCGGGTCTCGGGCACGATCGTCTTGTACTGGGGCTGGTAGTGCTTGAGGTTCGCCCGGATGGTGCGGGGCCAGTCGATCTCCCGGTGCCGCGGGCGGCGGTTGCGGACGGACCGGTTCAGCGCCCCGGCGACGGCCGACCGCATCGGCTCGGCCAGCTTCCTCTCGATCTGCTCGACGCACTTGCGGACGACGAGGCGGGCCGTCTCCTTCGTCTTGGCCGGCATGGCCCCGCTGAGGGCGAGCAGGTCGGCCACCATGTGCACGTCCGGCTCGACGGTGGCGAGCATCTCCGGCTCCAGTAGCATCCGCTTGAGGTCGAGCCGGTCCATCGCGTCCTGCTGCATGACGCGGACGACGGACGCCGGGAAGAACGACCGGATGTCCCCCAGCCACCGGGCGACGGACGGGGCCGACGCCCCGAGCCCGCCCTGCCGCCGGCCGGCCTTGTTCGCCGGCGGGTCGTACAGGGCGGCGAGGCAGGCGTCGACGGCGAGGTCCCGCTTGCCGAGGGCGGCCCCGGTGCCGTCGGCGGCGTCGCCGCCGAGGATGAGCCGCCAGCGGCGGAGGCGGTTGGGGTCCGTGGTATCGGTCATCTACATCCTTTCCAAGCGCCGAGTGACGGCCCTTCCCCGTGGCACGGGTTTCCAACCCGTGCGAACAGACCACCACCTCAGGAACGACGGTGCCCTACCCGACGGCCACTTTGCACGGGTTGCAAACCCGTGCCAAGATCGTCGTGAACCGCCGGTCAGTGACACGGGCTTCCAGCCCGTGCGTACCCCGTCGGCAGGTTCGAGCACCCGGAGTACCGAGCGATTCCACTTGGGGCTGCTAGCACGGGCTGGAAGCCCGTGTCACTGACGGGCCGCCTCGACGCTCGCAACCACGGCATCAACGGGCGTCGCGAACTCGCCCGCCAAATCTTGAATGATTTGCGGGGCGGTCGAGAACACGTACGCCTCAAGGTCGTCGAACCGCAGGTAGTCCTCCGTCATGACCTTCCCAACTCGCGTCCGCACGCCAACGTCAGTCGCCCGGCTGACCGGCGGCTCACTTCGCTCCTAAAATCATCCGCAGCAACGGCAGGGCCCGCGCCGCCCGCTCCTCGTTCAACGCCACGCCGCCGCCTACACCACCTTCCCCCGCCCCCGCCGGCCCAGCGGGGTTTCGAACTCCCGTTCCCTTGGCCAGCAACTGCCCGACCTGCCGCCGCTCGGCGGCCGGGAACGCGCTGAACGTCCGGCGGAGCAGCGGCAGCAGTTCGTCGAACGCGTCCGGGCGGATCTGGCCGACCCAGGCGTCGATGATGCCGAGCAGCCTCGGGTCGTGGATCAGCAGCAGGCCGCTGGTGCCGAGGAACCCTTCGAGCCAGCGGGCCCCCTGCCCGGGGTCGGCCCCGCCGCCGAGGGTCAGGCCGAGCCGGCGGGCGACCTCGGCGGCGTCGATGCGGCCGGCGTCCAGCAGTTGGCGGGCGCACCGGCCGCGGATCAGGCCGTGGACCGTGTCGTGTTCCAGCACCCGGGCGAGGGCGTCGAGCCAGTCGGTCGCGTGCCGCGGGTCGTCCAGTTGCTCGACGGCGGCGCTCGTCGCGAGCAGGTGGGCGTGCATGGCGGCGGCGGCCTCGTCGTTCAGGCTGGCGACGGCCGGCCCGAGCCCGGCGGCGATGCGGGGCAGGATGCCGTCGACGATGTGCCGGACCATGCCCTCGTCGGTCTGGCGGACGTTGCCGTACCGCACGAGCGACGCCAGCGGCGGGAGCGTCGCCATCAGCAGGGCGACATCCGTGGCGACGGCGGCCACGTCCTCGATGTGCCGGACCAGCGCCCGGGCGGCGTCGCCGAGGTCGGCGAGCATCGCGTCCTGCAGTTGGTCGGCGAGCGCCTTGAGGTCGTGCGTGTCGGCGGCCAGCTTGGCGAGGGCGGCCCCGGCGGCGGCGGCGATCGTGTTGCCGAGCCGGCCGGCCTCGATCAGCCTCACGGCGAACGCCGGGTCCCACCGCAGTTGCCAGTGCTCGTGGAACGTGCCCTTGCCCTGGGTCGCGTGGCGGGCCGGCGTGCCCCAGTCGACGCCGAGCAGCCGCAGCCGGTGCAGCAGCACGCTCCGCCCGCGGTCGGTGTCGGTCCGCAGGTCGAGGTCGATCGGCTTCTCCAGCGCCTCGGGCTTGAACCGCAGCCGCTTCTGGTGGGCGAGCAAGTCTTGGGCGAGCGGAACCATGGGCGTGTCGGCCGGCACCTCGCCGAGCCGGTGGCCGACGAGCAGCTCCCGCTCGATCAGCCGCATGGCCGCGTCGGAGTCGGACAGGAACACGCTGCGGGTGGCGTCGGCGATGTCGGACAGGTCCGCCAGCGGCCGGCCGCGGAGGGTGGCGAGCGTGGTGCCCAGCCGCACCGCCTCGATGACGTGGGCGCTGGAACAGTCGACGTCCTTCGCCCGCAGCAGCCCGGCGACCTTCGCCATCCAGGCAGGCAGGACGTGGGCGTGGTTCTGCCACAGGTGGTCGTACCACCCGGGGGACGTGACGCCGGCCCCGTACCCGCTGGCGAACGTCAGGTGGTCGTACGTCCACGGCACCCAGGTGGCGGCCGTCTTCACCTTCGGCAGCTTCTTGAGCAGGTCGTCGTCGGCCTTGGCCGGGTATGCGGCCGGGCCGTCGACGTCCAACGCCGGCGCGTGCCACGCCCCGCAGACGACGGCGACGC
>JAQGHJ010000029.1 GCA_028288905.1 Phycisphaerales bacterium
TGCGGCTATTTCGCCGCATGGTGGTGATTCGGGGTCGGTGGTGGTTGAGGATAAGGGGGGTTTCAGTCCGGAGGTTGGTGTTTCTGATTCGAGGGTGGGGACACGTACACCCGCGGCATCGGAAGCCCGGCCGCCGCCACCTGCCGCTGAACGGTCTGGAACAGCCAGTGGTCTGAGCCAACTTGCTGCGCGCCCATGGACATCAGCGCCAGCTTGTCGCTGAAGAAGTAGCCGACGAAGTTCGTGACGGCCGCGAACCCGATCGCGAGGATCAGCCCCGTCCGCCCGCCGATCAACTGACCGGCGAGCAGGATGAGCCCGGACAGCGTGCCGAGCAGCACGGCCGTCTTGATGTTGTTGTATAGCTTGGACATACCGATCTCAGCCTTCTGACGAAGCGGGCGGCGACCACCTTGGTCGCGCCCCAATTCGCCCTACATTCAGACGTGCGGTATCGTAGAAGCTATCGGGGGATCACCGAGTAGAAATGGCGGGTGAGATTTGACGCTGGGATGGGCCTGCAAGAAGAGCTGCACGGTGTAAGCGCTGGCTCAGCTCGGTTTATTGGGCTCAGAGCAGCTTCCAATCAGGCGTAGCGGCGTTGTTGTGGTGGAGGCTTTCCCGCCTGCCCGGATGAACCGTGGTTCGTGCAGGCGGGAAAGCCTCCACCACAACCCTGGGGCCTCAGCCGGCTGCACATTCAGCCTCCAGCCTCCGATGTAGGTAAGCTCCGCAGCGTCCGCCCGAGTTTGGCTTCGACTGACGCGACCTTCCCCTCCAGCGCGCCCGTTCGCCCCTTCCGCCAGTCGCACTTCATGGTGATCGCGACCCGGTGGCTGTCGGCGGCCAAGGCGTCGAAGCATTGCTTCACCACCGCCATCACCTCATCCCACTCGCCCTCGATGCAGGTGCCGAGCGGCCCGAGCCGGTAGGGCAGGCCGCTGCGGTCGATCAGGTCCAGCACGCGGGCGACGTACGGGCTGACGCTCTCGCCCTTGTCCATCGGCCACATCGAGATCTCGGCCAGCAGCATCGTTGGCTCTCCCTGTTGAGTGGGGCGGAATGCGCCGCCGCGCCCGGCCCGTACGCCCGGCAGCTCCCGCGGTCGCCCCGGAGGAAAATAGGGCGGAATCGAACGGGCCGCCCCGGTATACTTTGGGCATGAACACGCGTCATCCCATGAGTCGTATCGGGGGCATCGGGATCGTCACGAGTCGTCGGCTGACGTCCAAGTGGGGACGGCGAGTCGCCGGATTGGCCGCTGCTGCCGCCCTCTGGGTGGCCGCCCCGCCGGCAGGGGCGGCCGAGGGCGACGCGCCGGTCGCCTCCGCTCCGACGGCTCAGGCGGACGACCGTCGGGTGTTCGTCTTCCCGCTCAACCGCGCCGGCCAAGGGGGCGACGTCCGCGGGGGCGTGGTCGACGAGCTGACGGCGAAGGGGCTCAAGGTGACCCCGGTGAAGCAGTTCAACCAAGAGGACCTGGGGAACGTCTCGGCCATGTCGGGCTTCGCCCGGCAAGGCGGGGCACGGTACGCGGTCTTCGGCGACACCCAAGTGGTCGGTGGCTCCGCCCGCATCACCGGTCAGGTGTACGACGTGAAGGCCGACCGGACCCTGGCCCGGGTCAAGTCGACCGGGATGACGGCGCGGTTCTTCGACCTCCAGGACGACTTCGTCCGCCAGGTGGCTGCCGCCCTCGGGGCCAGCGGCAGTGCCCCCGCCGACGCGGCCGCACCGTCGACGACCTCCGCCCCGGCCCCGGCCGCCGCGCCGGTCACGGACTCGTATTGGGCCGGCTATGAAACCTTCTACGATGCCGGCCGGGCCGCCCCGGTCAGCATGTACCCGCCCGCCCCCCCGCAGCAGCCGATGGGGAACTTCGGCGGCGGCAACTACGGCTACGGGTACGGCGGGTACGGGTACTACGGCGAGTACGGCATCAGCGGGCCCTTCCCCGGCGGCGTTGTGAGCACGGGCGTTGGCTACCCTTACGGCAACTACAACCCGTCCGGCCGGGGGCTCAAGTTCGGTCAGCTCGGCGTCAGCAACGCCCCTCCGCCCCCGACGGTGACAGGCGGCGTCCCGACCGTGGCGGCCGGGTCGTTCCTGCCCACGATCGGCCCCCCGACGCGCATCCCGGCGTACAACGCTCCGGTGCAGTCCTACCGCTCGCCGTACGTCCCGTCCCCGATCGGCCAGCCGCAGCGGGTCGGTGCCCCGTCGCTCCGCCCCGGCACGACGCCCCGGCCGACCGGCTGAGTCGTACTACCGTCCACTTGCTCCTCAAAGACGACCTGCGGCCGGCGGGGTTCCGATCGATCGGGACCCCGCCGGCCGTTTCACTTTTCCACACGGGTCGTGTGCCGCACGTGACCCGCATCTACGGGGAGACACCACTCGCCCTCGCAGCTCGACTCGAATCGGCAAAGGGCTTTGACGGGCGGCGGCACCACGCCGATAGTGCCGCGCCTATGACCGACCCGTCGCCCCGCCCCGAGTTGACCCGAGACGCCCTTGCCGCCCGGATCGCCGAGGTCGCCCTGCTCCGCGGCACGTTCACCCTGCGGTCCGGCCGAACCAGCAATTTCTACCTCGACAAGTACCTGTTCGAGACCCAGCCGGACATCTTGCGGGCGTTGGCCAAGGCCTTCGCCGAGCGACTCCCGCCGGACACCGACCGGCTCGCCGGACCGGAACTCGGTGCCGTCACCCTGGCCGCCGCGACGGCGATGCAGGCGAACCTGCCGTTCGTGCTCGTCCGCAACAGCAAGAAGGGGTACGGCAGCGGCAAGCTCATCGAGGGCGTGCTGAAACCTGGCGAGAAGGTCGTCATCATCGAGGACATCCTCACCACCGGCGGCCAGATCGTGGAGGCCGCCAAAACGCAGGAGGCGGCCGGGGCGCAGGTGATCAAAATGATCGGCACGAACGACCGCGTGGAGGGCGCGCGGGACAACATCGAGGCGGCCGGGTACCGCTACGAGTCGCTGTTCACGACGAAGGATCTGGGGATCGGGTGAGGACGTATTGAGGGGCCGGCTCGGGAGAGTTTGTGGTGCGGGCTTTCCAGCCTGCACGTCCGGATGGTCTCGCCGTGCAGGCTGGAAAGCCCGCTCCACAACGGCGGCCCCACGCTCACGAGTCACTGCACGGTCGTCACGGCCGTGACGACGTGCCCGGTCACGGGGAAGGAGCCCTTGTTGTCGTTCCACTGCCAGGCGTCCATCATCCCGACGTAGAACCGGGTCGCCCCGGCCGGGACGACGAACTGCTGGACGGTGCCGTCCGCCCGCCGCCCGTCGCCGATGAAGAACGGCTGCTTCAGCCCCGGGCTGAGCGACACGAAGTCTCGGGCGGCGGCCGAGGAGAAGTCGAGCGGGGCCGGGGCGGCCGACGCGGCCGGGTCGGCGTCCGTGACGAACACCCCGACCATCGCGCCGATCGGGGCCTTGACGTTGGCGATGCCGTTGTCGGCCGACGCGAACATCCCGTACCCGGTCGACGGCGTCCCGCCGTGGCAGACGACCATGCTCGGGTCGCCGTCGGCGTCGCGGGCCGCGGACGAGCTGACGTACGCCGCCGTCCCCGTCACCCCGTCGAACGTGATGGTGCTGCCCGGGCTGATGATCGCGCCACTCGTGATGCCGGCCGGGGACTGCCCGGACCCGCCAGCGGTGTCCCAGACGGAAGCCGAGTCCGGCCGGAAGTTCTGGGTGACCGTCCCGTCCGGCGTCCCGCTCAGCCACAGGTTCCCGGTCGAGGGCGCCGTGAACCCCTGCTGGCTGGCCGACACCGTCGCCACCGCGGCGCCGGTCACCGTCACGTCCCCCCGGCCGAAGATCGCCGCGAACGACAGCGGCGAACGCCCCGCCCCGAACTGCCTCCGGACCCGCGCCCGAACCGCGTCCGCCCCCGCCGGGTCGGCCTGGGCGACGAACGTCTGCGTGGCCGGGTACCACCGGCCGATCTCGACGGTGCATTCCGCCGCGGTGATCGCCTCGCCGTCGATCGAGTTCCGCGTCGCGACGTAGGTCCCGTTCGCCTCCGCCGCCGACTGCCCGGCGAGCACGTTGTGCAGCCCGGCCGCCCCGTTCCGCGCCGCCGCGTCCGCGGCCGCTTGGGCCTCCGTCTTGGCCAGTTGGAGCCGCCCCCAATCCACGGCCAGGCACGCCACCCCGAGCAGCACGACGAGGACGACGGTCGCGTACACGAGCACGATGCCCCGCCGGGGCCGCTCCGAGCGGCCGCCGCGATGGGCACGGGCAAGGGATGGGCGTTCGGTGTACATCGGAGGGATCGCGATAGGAGTAGCCTGCGGGGACGGGCGAAGGCAAAGTTCCTAAACTCTGATCGGCCGAAACGAGCCGGAGGCGAAGCGCAGCGGGGGAAATCGGGTTCTGTCCTGATCGAGCGAATCCGCGGCACCACCAATCATCGCGGCCCGATTCCATACCGTGCGACGCCCGGCCTGCTCGTCGGGCGGCCGCGGAGGATTATCAGACGGCGGTCCCGGCGGTACACTGCGCGGTGCCATGGACAGCCCGCCCGCGCCCGTTTCCCCCACCCTCGCGGGCCCGCCCGCCGACGCCCCGACTGATTTGCCACAGGCCCCGGCCGTGGAGAAGTCGTACCTCGTCCAGCGGATCGCCCGGCTGAAGTTCGGCACGTACCACGTCGTCGGGTATTCCGTCGCCGGCGAGGAGACGGTCGTGCAGGTGCCGGAGATGAACGTCTGCTTCGACGTCGGCCGGGCCCCCCACTTCGCCCTCACGAGCGACATCCTCTGCCTCACCCACGCGCACATGGACCACGTGGCCGGCGTGGGCTACTACCTGTCGCAGCGGCACTTCCAAGGGATGAAGCCGGGCACCGTCCTGCTGCCGCGCGAGATGGAACGGCCGGTCGACAACCTGCTCCGTGCCTGGCGGGACCTGGAGCGGCAGGAGACGCCGTACACGCTCGTGCCGATGGGGCCGAACGAGCTGTACGAGGTGCGGCGGGACTTTGGCATCCGCACGGTCCGCACCCAGCACGGCGGGCCGAGTTTGGCGTACGTCCTGATCAGCATCCGCGAAAAGCTCAAGCCCGAGTACCTCGGCAAGAGCGGGCCGGAGCTGGTGGAGATGAAGCGATCCGGCGTCGAAATCCAGTACCGGCAAGAGGTGCCGATCGTCGCGTTCCTCGGCGACACGACGGCCGGGCCGGTGTTCGAGCACCCGGACGTCATCAACGCCGAAGTGCTGGTGACGGAGTGCACGTTCTTCGAGCCGGACCACAAGTCGAAGGCGAAGTTCGGCCGGCACCTGCACGTCGAGCAGTTCGCCCGGCTGCTGCCGTCGCTGAAAAACAAGTACGTCCTCGTCGGCCACGTCACCCGCCGGACGGGCGTGCGGCGGGCCCAGCGGATCCTGCGGAAGCTGGTCGGGAACCAGCAGATGGAGCGGGTCCACTTCCTGATGGACTTCGACCAGTCCGCCAACGCCGGCGACGTCGAGGAGGCCAACCCGATGCCGCCGGACGGCGGGGCATGAAGCTGCTCACGAATCAGGCACGAATGAGGAGGGAGGGGGTCAAGGCATC
>JAQGHJ010000789.1 GCA_028288905.1 Phycisphaerales bacterium
CCGCCGGGGGCCCGCTGCATGGCGACGGAGCCCTCGCGCTTGCTCTCGTCCTTGGAGTACTCGACGGCGGTCTTGCCGACCATCCGGCCTTCCTTCGCGTCGACCTCGCTGACGGCCAGGCCGGGGACGCTGCGCTGGAGGTAGCCGAACGTGTCGGCCCGGACGCGGAGCTTCTTGCCGCCGGGGGCCTGGAGCTTGGTCTGGATCAGGTTCGCCAGGTGGTCGCCGAGCCCGGTGCCGGCCAGGTTCAGGTTGCCGTGGCTGTCCCGCTCGATGTTGGCGGCCAGCTTCTCGGCCCAGGTCACGTAGTGCCCCTTGGCGTCCTTCTCGTCGACGCTGAGCCCCTCGGACACGGCGACCAGGCAGCGGCCGAGCCGCTTGTAAACGGCGTCGACGTCGGCCAGGAACTTGTCCTCGCTCACCGGGGCCTCGGGGACGTAGACGAGGTGCGGGCCGTCGTTCTCGTACTTGCGCCCGAGCACGCTGGCGGCCGTCAGGAACCCGGCGTGGCGGCCCATGATCACGTCGACCTTGATGCCGGGCAGGCTCTTGTTGTCGTAGTCGTCGCCCATGATGGCGGTGGCGACGAACCGGGCGGCGCTGCCGAACCCCGGCGTGTGGTCGTGCACGCGGAGGTCGTTGTCGATCGTCTTGGGGACGTGGAACACCTGCAGGTCGTACTTGCTGCTGGCGGCCAGCTCCTGCACGATCCGGGCGGTGTCGGCGCTGTCGTTGCCGCCGATGTAGAAGAAGAACCGGACGTCGTTCTTCTTGAAGCTGTCGAATATCCGCTCGCAGTAGGCGGCGTCCGGCTTGTCCCGCGTGCTGCCGAGGGCGGCGGCCGGGGTTTGGGCGACGCGCTCGAGCAGGTCCTGGCTCGCGCCGTTGAGCTCGACGAAGTCGCCGTTGACGATCCCGCGGACGCCGTGGCGGGCCCCGAGCAGCTTGCCGATGTGCGACGACTGCTGGACGGCCTGCACGACGCCGACGAGGGACTGGTTGATGACGGACGTCGGGCCGCCGGACTGGCCGATGACGGCGTTGCCTTTGGGGGTGCTCATGGGTCGGGTTCCTTCGGGGGCGTGCCGCCGGGCCGCAAGTCCGGCGGGCGAAAGGGGCGGATGATAGTGGCCCGGGTGGGGGGATCAAGCCGTACCGGACGGGCGAGCGGGGCCCTCACCCCTGGTGATGGCGCGCCAGGACGTCGGCCACCCGGCGGGCCGCCGCCGGAGCGACCGGCACCCGCACCAGTCCCCGTCCCGGGAGCAGGAACACGGCCGTGGCTCGCTCGGCGGCGGGGGGCTGGCGGGTGGGGACCCGTTCGCCCACCGCGAAGCCCCAGTCGGCCAAGTCAGCGGCGCGGTACGAGCGGGTGCCGAGGAGCCGGCGGACGCGTAGCTCACGGCCGACGTCCACCCACAGCACCGCCCGCACTAACGCCACCCCGGCCGCCACGAACGCCACCGGGACCAGGAACAGCCGGAGGTCGAAGCCCTCCGGCTCGGCCGCCGCCTCACCCGGACGCGGCGGCTTCGCCGGGGACGCCGGCACCACGAGCAGCGCCACGCCCAGCGCGGCCAGGGCCGCGAAGACTGCTATGGGTGCCAAAGCGTGGTTGAAATTGGTAAGCCGGACCACCGTGGCGTCGCCCACGGTCGCGTTCCACGGCTCGGCCGGCGTGCCGACGCCGTCGAGGCGGAAACGGGAGCCGATAAACGCGCCGGCCAGCGCGCCGAACAACCCGAGGGTGACCGCCGGGCCGGCCCAGCCGCGGTCGAACGCCTCGAGTCGGTACAGCCCGTAAGCCGCGCCCACCCCGACGGCGGCGCAGGCGAGTGCGCCGACCAATGCCCCCGTCGGCGATCCCCGGTCGATGTGGCGGGCGGCGCTGGTGCCGACGAGGCGAATCAACCAACCTATCACGCGTGCTCCCCGTGTTCGTGAGGGCGATGCCTCGTGGCGACCCCGCACGCTGGTCGGCGGGATGCTAGCGGACCGGTGGGGGCGATCAAGCCGGTCCCGCAACGGTGGACGCGTCGAGACGGTAGTCGGGAATATGCGGCCTGCCGCGATCGCCATCACGTTTTGGTCCGTGTTGGCCCCGGCGGCGGCGACCGCCGCAACGGCTCCGGCTACCGCGTCGGCCCACGACGACCCGAGCCCGACGGTCGTCGACTTCGCCCGCGACGTCCGCCCGATCCTGCGGGCCCGGTGCGTCGCCTGCCACGGGCCCCAAAAGCAGAAGGGCGAGCTGCGGCTGGACGCGCGGGCCGCCGCGATGGCCGGGGGCGAGAGCCACGGGCCGGCCGTCCGGCCGGGGGCGGCGGGGGACAGCCCGCTGGTCCGGTTCGTGTCCGCCGGGGCCGACGACGACGCCCGGATGCCGCCGACCGGGGACCGGCTGTCGCCCGCCCAGGTGGCGGTGCTGCGGGCGTGGGTGGACGGCGGGGCAGTTTGGCCGGACGGGGCGGACGACGCCCTCGCCCCCGCCGGCCCGCCGGCGAAGGACAAGGCCGACCACTGGGCGTTCAAGCCCGTCGCCCGGCCCGACGTGCCCGCCGTCGCCCGCGCCGACGCCGCGTGGCCGCGGA
>JAQGHJ010000082.1 GCA_028288905.1 Phycisphaerales bacterium
GTCGTCGGCGACGCCCGCCGGCGGTACGACGAGGCCCGGGCCGCCCTCGAGGCCCGGCTGCGGGACGGGCTGGCGACGATCCGGGCCCCGATCGACGCGATCGCGGCGGCCGGGCAGACTGCCCCGCAGGACTGGGAGTCGCCCGAGTGGGCGGCGTGGCACCCGGCGAACCGGTTCGCTCCCGGCGTGCGGTTCGGCCGACTTCGGGTGGACTTGATGACGATCGCGTCCGAGGCCGCCGCCCGGATGGCCGCCGAAGCCGCCCGGGCCGCCGCCCGGAACCTCAACCCGACCGGCAACGGCCACGGCCACGGTCACCCGGCCGCCGACGGTCATCCCGACCACGGGGACGGCGAGCCGAAGCCCGCCCCGGCCGCCCCGGCCGAGGTGCGGCTGGCGCTGCCGCCGCCGTTCGACCTGCCGGCCACGCTCGCGTTCCCTAGCCGGGCGTCGATGCTCGTCCGGGCCGACCGCAGCGGGCGGGCGGACGCGATCCGGACGGTCCAGATGGTCATGTCCCGGCTGCTCGTCTCCCTGCCGCCGGGGCGGGTGCGGTTCACGCTGCTCGACCCGGTCGGGCTCGGGCAGAACTTCGCCGGGTTCATGCACCTGGCCGACCACGACGACCAGCTCGTCGGCGGGCGGATCTGGACCGAGGCCGACCAGATCGACCAGCGGCTGACGAACCTGACCGGGCACATGGAGACGGTCATCCAGAAGTACCTGCGGAACGAGTTCGAGACGATCGACGACTACAACGCCCAGGCCGGCGAGCTGGCCGAGCCGTACCGGTTCCTCGTCGTCAGCGACTTCCCGGCCGGGTTCAACGACGAGTCGCTCCGGCGGCTGAGCAGCATCGCCGCCAGCGGGGCCCGGTGCGGGGTGTACACGCTCGTGTTCCAGGACCTCCGCCAGCCGCTGCCGCACGGCGTGACGACGATCGACGACCTGACGGCCCACAGCGTGACGCTCGACCGCGAGGGGGACCGGTTCGTCTGGCGGGACCCGGTGTTCCAGCAATTCCCGCTGACCGTCGACCCGCCGCCGAGCGAGCTGTCGCTCACCAGCATCCTGGACAAGGTCGGCAAGGGGGCGAAGGAGGCGGCGCGGGTCGAGGTGCCGTTCGAGACGATCGCCCCGCCCCAGCCGCGGTTCTGGACGAAGGACAGCGGCGGCGACCTGGACGTGCCGGTCGGGCGTACCGGGGCGACCCGGCTCCAGCACCTGCGGCTCGGCAAGGGCGTCGCCCAGCACGTGCTGGTGGCCGGCAAGACCGGGTCGGGCAAGAGCACCCTGCTGCACGCCCTCGTGACGAACCTGGCGATGTGGTACGGGCCCGACCAGGTCGAGTTCTACCTGATCGACTTCAAGAAGGGCGTCGAGTTCAAGACGTACGCGACGAACCGGCTGCCGCACGCCCGGGCGATCGCGGTCGAGAGCGACCGGGAGTTCGGCGTCAGCGTGCTGCAGCGCCTCGACGCCGAGCTCACCCGCCGGGGCGAACTGTTCCGGGCGGCCGGCGTGCAGGACCTGGCCGGGTACCGGCGGACGCCGGCCCGGCAGGAGATGCCGCGGACGCTGCTGATCGTCGACGAGTTCCAGGAGTTCTTCAGCGAGGACGACAAGCTGAGCCAGGACGCCAGCACGCTGCTGGACCGGCTGGTGCGGCAGGGCCGTGCGTTCGGCATCCACTGCCTGCTCGGCAGCCAGACGATCGCCGGGGCGAGCGGGCTGCCGCGGAGCACGATCGGGCAGATGGCCGTCCGGGTCGCGCTGATGACGAGCGAGGCGGACAGCCAGCTGATCCTCGGAGACAACAACTCGGCCGCCCGGCTGCTGAGCCGCCCGGGCGAGGCGATCTACAACGACCAGGGCGGGCTGGTCGAGGGGAACAGCCCGTTCCAGGTCGCGTACCTGAGCGACGAGCGGAAGGACGCGTACCTGGCGGCGATCCGCAAAATGGCCGACGCTCGGGACGTGCGCACGCCCGCGCCGATCGTGTTCGAGGGCAACGCCCCGGCCGACCTGGCCGCCAACCGCGGGCTGGCCGACCTGCTGGACGGGCGGGCGGCCGCCGGCGGCCCGCCGCGGGCGTGGGTCGGCGAGCCGGTGGCGATCAAGGAGGCGACGAGCATCGTCATGCGGAGGCAGAGCGGGGCGAACCTGCTCGTCATCGGCCAGGCCGAGGACGCGGCGATGGCGACGCTGTTGGCAGCACTGGTGTCGCTCGCGGCCCAGGTGCCGGCCGGGGAGCCCGGTGGTGGCGGTGCCGCCTCCGCCGGTTCGGGCGGCCCGCCCGCTGCCTTGCCGTCCCCATCTGATGCCGCGGTCGCCCCGCCCAAGCCCGCGTTCGCCTTCTCGCTCGAGGCCCTCGAGGAGCCGGCCGCCGCCACCCCGGCCCTGCCGCCGATCACCGCCCCTCGCTTCTACGTGTTGGATGCGACGGCCGCCGACTCGTCCTTGTACGGCACGTTCGCCACGGTGCGGGACGCCCTGCCCCGCCACGACGTCCGGCTCGTCGAGTGGCGGGCGACGGCGGACGCGGTGAACGAGGTCGCGACCGAGATCGCCCGCCGGCGGGACGCGCAGGACCTGGCCGCCCCGCCGGTGTTTTTGTTCGTCGTCGGGCTCCAGCGGTACCGCGTCCTGCGGAAGGCCGAGGACGACTTCGGCGGCGGGTTCTCGCTCGGCGGCGGGTCCGACGAGCCGAAGCCGGCCGACCCGGGCAAGCAGTTCGCCGAGATCCTGAAGGAGGGCCCGAGCGTCGGCGTCCACGTGCTGGCGTGGGCCGACACCGCGACGGCCGTCGACCGGACGCTCGACCGGGGCAGCCTGCGGGAGTTCGACAACCGGGTGCTGTTCCAGATGAGCGCCAACGACAGCAGCAACCTGGTCGACAGCCCGGTCGCGAACAAGCTCGGGATGCACCGGGCGCTGGCGTACAGCGAGGAACAGGGCGTGATGGAGAAGTTCCGCCCGTACGCCCTGCCGCCGGCCGCGTTCCTGGCCGAGGTGAAGCGGCGGCTGGGGTGAGGCCCCCGGCGGGTGAGCCGGTCGTGTCGGGGCGAGGCCGCGCCTTTCGGAGGACAGGCATTCTTGCCTGTCCTTCCCCACGCCTCTCCACACCCGCCTCAAGCCCGCGCCGGCGGCCCCCCCCCCGCTTCGCCCCCGCCCGCCCCAACAAACCGGGGCCCAGACCGCTACGCCCGTTCCCGCCCACCGCCAACCCCCGGCCGGTGCCCC
>JAQGHJ010000086.1 GCA_028288905.1 Phycisphaerales bacterium
CTGGAGGTTCCGCTGCCAGAGCGGCTTGCCGTCGAGGTCGAACGCGAGCAGGTCGCCGGTGCCGAACAGGAACACCACCCGCTTGCCGTCCGTCGCGGGCGACGGGGCGGCCACGTCGTTCTCGCCCTTTGGCCGGAGCTGGGCGGTGCCCGCGTCCTTCCGCCACAGTTCCTTGCCGGTCGCCTGATCGAGGGCGAGGCAGACCATCTTGCGGCCGGGGTCGACGGCGGTGACGAACACCTTTCCGCCGGCGACGACGGGCGTGTTGTTGCTCGGGCCGGGGAGGGCGGCGGTCCAGAGGAGGTTCTTCTCCTTCCCGAACTCGGTCGGCAGGTGCTTGGCGTCGGAGGAGCCGTCGAAGTGCGGGCCCCGCCACTGGGCCCACTCGGTCGGGCGGGCCTGGACCAGGGTCTCGTCCCGCTCCGCCTGGGCCGAGGCCGGGGCGGCGAGGGACGCGGCGGCGGCGGCCGACGCGGTCAACAGCATCAGCCGGGCGAGGTAGCGTGTCATGGCCGTGGGGTCCTCCGGTCGCCGAGACGAATCGGGTGTGAGCCGCGGCCCGGGCGGGCGGCCGCGGGGGTGGACGGTAAGGTCTTGTACCACCGGTTCGGCCGATCGTTAAGCCGGCGGGGCGGCGGGAGCGCGGGCGGACGCCTCGGGTTCCACGGCGCACAAAGCCCACGGGACACCGGAACGGCGGACCGGAGTTTGTCATCCTGAGCGGAGCGAAGGATCTCTCGTCCACCGCGCAAGGGGGTCAGCAGAAGAGGGGCAGTGGAATGTGAAAGGGTGGCCTCGGCGACGGAAGACGAGGCCACCCATTCACAATCCACGCTCTTCGACCTGCTGATCCCGTTGCGCGGTGGGCGAGAGGTCCTTCGCACCGCTCAGGATGACATCCGTGGGGGGCGGCGGTGACCCGGAGGCGCTCTCGTCGTCGTCGCGGGCGTTCCCTTGCCGCCGGTGCTCCTCCCGTCTACCCGCCGCCCGCCATAGACTGCGCCCGCCGACCCGGTATCGTCTGACTCCGGAGGACCCGCCTTGACCACCCGACGCCGCCGCCCGCCGCCCGCCCTGCTGTTGTCTGCCGCCGCCACGGGCACCGCGCTCCTGTGCGCGGCCGCCGCCGTCCCCCCGACGCTCGCCGGCGACTGGCCGACCTGGGGCCGGGACGCGACCCGGAACATGGTTTCGCCCGAGACCGGCCTGCCCGACGCCGTCACGGTCGCCAAGACGGCCGACGGCGAGGCGGACCTCAAGGCATCCAAGGGCGTCGCCTGGACGGCCAAGCTGGGGAGCCAGACCTACGGCAACCCGGTCGTCGCCGGCGGGCGGGTGTACGTCGGGACGAACAACGCCAACCCCCGCGACCCGAAGTACGCCGGCGACCGCGGCGTGCTGATGTGCCTGGACGAGAAGACCGGGAACCTCGTGTGGCAACTCGTCGTCCCGAAGCTGCCGGCCGGACGGAACGTGGACTGGGAGGACTGCGGCGTCTGCTCGTCCCCCGCCGTCGACGGGGACCGGGTGTACGCCGTCACCAACCGGTGCGAGGTCGTCGCGCTCGACGCTGCCGGGTTGGCCAACGGCAACGACGGCGCGACCGACGAGGCGGCCCACGCCGCCAACCCCGGCGAGCCGCCGGTCGAACAGGGGCCGACGGACGCCGACGTCGTCTGGCGGTACGACCTGCGGCGGGAGCTGGGCGTGTTCCCGCACTTCCAGGCGGCCAGCAACCCGCTCGTGGTCGGCGACCGGCTGTACGTCGTCACCAGCAACGGCGTCGACTGGACGGACAAGCACGTCCCGGCCCCGTACGCCCCCGCCCTCGTCTGCCTCGACAAGAAGACCGGCAAGCTGCTCGCCCAGGAGCGGAGCGGCATCAGCGGCCGGACGTTCTACTGCAACTGGTCGGCCCCGGCGTTCGGCGACGTCGGCGGCCGGCCGACGCTCGTGTTCGGCGGCGGGGACGGGTTCCTGTACGGGTTCGAGCCCGAGCCGGACGCCGCCGCCGGCACGCTCAAGGAGCTGTGGCGGATCGACTGCAACCCGCCGGGCTACCGCTCGCGGGACGGCAAGCCGGTCAAGTACCGCGACGGCAAGGGCCCGAGCGAGATCATCGCGACGCCGGTGATCGTCGGCGGCAAGGTGTACGTCCCGATCGGCCAGGACCCGGAGCACGGCACCGGGGCCGGGGCGTTGAGCTGCGTCACCGTCGAGGACAAGGGCGGCAAGCCGACGCCGACGATCGCCTGGCAGAACGCGGAGGTCGGCCGGTCGATGTCGACGCCGGCGGTGCTGAACGGGCTGATCGTGCTCCCCGAGCTGGCCGGGATCGTCCACTGCCTGGACGCCGCGACCGGGGCCGAGGTGTGGCGGCACGACGTCGAGTCCAACGCGTGGGGGTCGGCCCTGGTGGCCGACGGGCGGGCGTACGTCGGGAACGAGTCCGGCGAACTGGTGATCCTGGCGGCCGGTCGGCAGGAGAAGCTGATCGGCAAGGCCGACCTGCTTGGCCCCGTGTTCTCGACGCCGGTGGCGGCGAACGGGACGCTGTTCGTGTCGACCGGGACGACGCTGTACGCGCTGAAGAAGTGAGCGGTAGGTCGTGTGTCGCGGTTTGTCCCGCTCGACGTTCTCCCTCACCCCCGCCCCCTTCTTCGGAGACTTGACCGTGGTTGCCAGAACCCACCGCTTGCTCGCCCTCGCTTCGCTCGGCTTGGCCGTCGCCGCCCTGTCGGCAGCGGCGGCCCGTCTCGCGGCCGCCGACGGCGCGGCCGTTGCGCCGGTGTCGGGGAAGTCCCCCGCCGCCGCCTACGCCACCGACCTGTCGGCCATGCCCGTCGGCAAGCCGCCGGACGAGCTGTTTATCCTCAACGGCGGGTTCAAGGTGGTCGAGGCGGGCGGGAACAAGTTCCTCGAATTGCCGGGGAACCCGCTCGACTCGTTCGGTGTCTTGTTCGGCCCCGAGGACCAGCAGGCGGCCGAGGTGTCCGCCCGGATCAGCGGGACGGCGGCCGGGCGGATGTTCCCGGAATACGGAGTCGGGACGAACGACGCAGGCGGGTGGAAGCTGTGGGCGATGCCGGGGCAGGGCGCCCTGGCGCTGCGGAAGAAGGACGCCGACGAGGTGGCCCGGGTGCCGTTCGCGTTCGCCGACGGCAAGTGGACCCGGCTCAAGCTCCGGGTCGCCCCCGCGGCCGGCGGCGGCGGTGACAAGGGCGGCGGCGGTACGGGCGGCGGCAAGTGGCAGGTCCAGGGCAAGGCGTGGGCGGACGGCGAGCCGGAGCCGGCCGGGTGGACGATTGCGGCGACGGACGACGCCGCCCCGCCGAAGGGCCGGGCCAGCGTGTGGGGCCACCCTTACGCCGGGACGCCGATCCGGTTCGACGACCTGTCGGCCGGCCCTGCGAAGTAGGCGGGATGGCGGGTGGGCAGGCACTCGGGCAGCCGGCCGGGCGGACAAGAGCCGTGGATTGAGGCTCGGCCGTGGTGACGTCGGCGCGTCAGCGTTACGGCTCGTCCCCACGGATGTCATCCTGAGCGGAGCGAAGGACCCCTCGTCCACCGCGCGGCCGGGCCAGCGGTTCGGGGAGCGTGGAATGGGAATGGGTGGCCCGCCGCCGGTGCTCGCCGTCCGATCCGGCCACACTTTCACATTCCGCTGCCCCTGACGCGCTGATCCGGCCGCGCGGTGGACGAGGGGTCCTTCGCTCCGCTCAGGATGACATCCGTGGGGAGGTCGCGCGGGCGACCGGAGGCGGTGACGCCGACGGGGCGAGACGTTCGCGCGATGGCGGCCGCGGCTCGGTGCTAACGCGAGGACAGCGACGGCGCGCGAAAAAGCGAACGCCGGGACGGGCCCCCTGCCCGTCCCGGCGTTCCATTGTTTCGGCTCGGCCATTCCGACCGCCCGGCGGGCTTGTCGGTGGCGGCGTCGTCGGGGGCGGCGGCCGTTACTTGCCCGGGGCGGCCGCCGCGGGGGCGAGGGCCTTCTGGTCGAGGGCCTGCGACCCGCGGAGGGCGCGGGCGGTCGGGGCGAACGTCCCCGGGTTCTTGCCGGCCACCAGCGTGACCTGGGCCTCGGTCAGCCCGCGGTCCCGCAGGTACACCTTGACCGACTGCTGGCGGGCGGACAGCAGGGCGTCGTCCCCGCCGGCGTCGAGGTACACGACGACCGGCAGCGCGTCGTCGTCCTCGAGCATCAGGTTCAGCTTCTCCTCCCCGAGCGAGTTCAGGGCGGCCGGGTTCCCGGCGTCGAAGTGGCAGAGCCGGAGCGTGCCGTCCCGGCGGGCCCCGGCGGCGGCCTGGGCGTCGATGATCCGGTTGACGTGCCGGGGCTCGTCGGCCGGGGTGAACTGCTCGCCGGCGATGCCGGTCAGCTCCTTCGACTCGTCGGCCGGGTCGTGCGCCCCGCCGCACCCGACGACGGCCGGGGCCGACGCCAGCAGGGCCGTCCCCCACGCCAGCCGCCAGCCCAGCCGCTTGATCTCGGACACGGTCTTGGTCGTCGTCGTCATGGTCGTTTCGCCTCGTGGAGGTCTCGGAGGTCGTGGGTCGGGTGTCGTAGGTTGGGCGTCTGGGACCGGTGGTCTGCCCTGGGTCTGCCGTTCACAGTTTCGGTCGGGGCACCAGAGTGGTTGAGTCGGGAACGAGGCGTGCCCGGCGGTTTCACCCATTTTAGCGTCAGCCCGGAGGGCTGGGCGTGGCGGACAGGGCGAATGTAGTCGTCGCAACCGTCTCGCCGTCCGACGCCCAGCCCTCCGGACTGACCCTAAAAAGGGGCGGACGCTTCCCGCGCCCGCAAGAAAATCCGCAATCCGCAATCGCCCCGCCCGCCCGCCCCGGGGGTCAGTTGAACAGCGAGCTGTTCATCAGGTCGATGATTGTCGGCCCGCACAGGACGATGAACGTGCTCGGGAAGATGAACAGGACGAGCGGGAAGCTGATCTTCACAGACGCCTTGGCCGCCATCTCCTCGGCCGCGTGCTGGCGGTTCAGCCGCATCGTCTCGGCGTGCACCCGCAGGGCCTGGGCGATGCTCGTGCCGAACCGGTCGGCCTGCACCAGCATGGCGGCCAGCGACTGGAGCTGGGCGTTGCCGGTCCGCACGCCGATGTTCTTCAGGGCGTCGGCCCGGGTAAGCCCGACCCGGGTCTCCATGTGGGCGATCCCGAACTCCCGCCCGATCGCCGGGTGGGCCAGCCCCAGTTCCTGCCCGACCCGCTGCAAGGCGGCGTCGACGGTCAGCCCGGCCTCGACGCACACGACCATCAGGTCCAGGGCGTCCGGGAGCCCGAACGTCAGGGCCCGCTGGTTCCCGTTCACCCGGGTCCGGAGCCAGATCATCGGGGCGAGGTACCCGACCAGCCCGCCGACCGGGAGCATGAGCATCATCTTGTCGGTGTACGCCCCGACGAGGTATCCGCCGACCAAGCCAATCGGCAGCAGAATGACCTTCGCCCCGGTCAGGGCCCGGAGGGCGGACGGGTTGTACAGCCCGGCCTTGTTCAGGCTCTGGCGGAGCCCGGAGACCTTCTCCCGGCTCGTCGGCATGAACGGGTGGGCGGCCGCCTGCCCGAGCCGGACGACCGTCCGGGACACGGCCGCCCACCGCGCCTTCGACCCGCCGCCGACGGCGGCCGCCGCCAGCGGCGCGGCGGGGCCGGCGTTGGCCGGGGCCTTGGACAGCCGCCCCCGCAGCTTGGCGTCGTCCTCCCCGCCCATCGTCAGCCGCAGCCCGAAGAACGCCAGGCAGCCGACTACGCCGGCGGCGCAGATCATCAACAAGGTGGTTTCGTCAAACATGGGAGTAGTGGGCTTCAGGTGGTAGGCCGTACGCGGATGGGACGCGGGGGCGGCGGGCGGAGCGGGGGCGTCGTCCGCCCCCGCTGCCTACCGCCTACTCCCTACACCTTTATGGTTGTGATCTTTTTGATGCAGAACAGCCCGGACATCTGCAGGCCGAACGCGGTGCCGAGCAGGTACAGCCCGTCCCCGTGCAGCAGCTTCTGGCAGTACTCGGGGTTCTGGGTGTAGCACAGCCCGAACATGACGGCCGGGAACGCGACGAGGATGTACCCGGTGAACCGGCCCTCGGCCGTCTTGCTCCGGACCTGGTTCTGGAGCCGGAGCCGGCCGCGGATCATCCCGCTGATGTTCCCGAGCACCTCGGACAGGTCGCCGCCGGTCTGCCGCTGGATCAGCAGGGCCGTGACGAAGAACGCGAAGTCGGTGTTCTCGACCCGGCCGGCCGTGTCCTTCAGCGCCTCGTCCAGTGGCTGGCCGAGCGAGTGCTGGTCGTAGCACCGGCGGAACTCCCCGGCCAGCGGCTGCGGGAGCTCGTCGGACATCATCTGCAGCCCGGTGCTGAAGCTGTGGCCGGCCCGGAGCACCCGGCTCAGGAAGTCCAGGGCCTCCGGCAGCTGGTTGGCCATCGCCCGCTGGCGGCGGTTCCGCTTGCCGTTCAGGTGGAAGAACGGCAGGTACCCGGCGGCGGCCGCCCCGGCGGCCGACACGAGCAGCGACCCGCCGACCGCGAACGCGACGAAGAACGTGACGACGGCCAGGGTGGCGGCCAGCCCGAGGAACTTCCCGAGGCTCGCCCCCGGGGCGGCCACGAGCAGCTTGCGGTTCAGGCTCTGGATCGCCGGTTTGGCCGCCAGCCACGCCGGCAGCCCGGCGACCGCGGTCGGCCGGAGGATCGGGCGGAATTGGTCGGCGATGTCCGACTCGGACCCGGTCGGCTCCCCGCCGAGCCGGGCGTTCAGCTTCTTCTTCTCGCGGTTCGAGCCGCCGAACAGCCCGAACACGCCCCAGATGGCCGCCCCGACGGCCATCGCGATCAGCCCGGGCAGCAGGAGGGAATCGAAGTCCATGGGTCGGATCTCTGCTTGTGGTGCGGGCCTTCCAGCCCGCACGGTTCGACGTGCGGGCTGGAAGGCCCGCACCACAATCACGCCTCGGCGGACGTCACTGCTCGATCACGCGGCGGAGGAACAGGTCGGCCGGGAGGCGGATGCCGCGGTGCTCGATCCGCTCGGCGACCCGCGGGCGGATGCCGGTGCAGACGAACCGCCCGACCGAGTGCCCGTCGGAGTCGACGCCCGACTGCTCGAACGTGAACAGGTCGTGCATCTGCACGTTCTCCCCCTCCATCCCGCTGATCTCGCTGACGCTGATCACCTTCCGGCGGCCGCCGGTCATCCGGCGGGCCTGGATCACGATCTGGATCGCGCTGGCGATCTGCGTCCGCATCGCCTTGGCCGGGATGTCGTACCCGGCCATCGCGACCATGACCTCGATCCGGCCGAGGGCGTCCCGGGTGTTGTTCGCGTGCACGGTCGTCATCGACCCCTCGTGCCCGGTGTTCATCGCCTGGAGCATGTCCAGCGCCTCGGCCCCGCGGCACTCGCCGATGATGATCCGGTCCGGCCGCATCCGCAGGCAGTTCTTCACCAGGTCCCGCTGCCCGACCTCGCCCTTGCCCTCGATGTTCTGCGGGCGGGTCTCGAGCCTCACGACGTGCGGCTGCTGGAGCTGGAGCTCGGCCGCGTCCTCGATCGTGATCACCCGCTCGTCGGCCGGGATGTACCGGCTCAGGCAGTTCAGCAGCGTCGTCTTGCCGCTGCCGGTGCCGCCGGAGATCAGCACGTTGCACCGGCTCTGGACGGCGGCGGCCAGGAAGTCCATCACGGCCGCGGGAAACGCGCCCGCCCGGATCAGGTCCTCGAGCTGGAGCGGCTTGGAGCCGAACCGGCGGATGCTCATCGCCGGGCCGTCCAGGGCGAGCGGCGGGATGATCGCGTTCACCCGGCTGCCGTCGGACAGGCGGGCGTCGACCATCGGGCTCGTCTCGTCCACCCGCCGCCCGACCAGCCCGACGATCCGGTCGATGATCTGCCGCAGGTGGGCGTTGTCCCGGAACCGGGTGTCGACCTGCTCGATCCGGCCCTTGCGCTCGACGTAGATCCGGTCGCACCGGTTGATCATGATGTCCGAGATCGTCGGGTCCTTGAGCAGCCCCTCGAGCGGCCCGAGCCCGAACGTCTCGTCCATCACGTCGTCCATCAGCCGCTCTTGGTCCTGGCTGGTGATCAGTCCCTTCTCGGACTGGCACAGCTCGCGGACGAGCAGCCGGACCTCGGCCCGGACGGTGTCCGGCGGGAGGGTGCGGAGGTTCTGGACGTCCAGCCGCTCGACCAGCTTCTGGTGGATCCGGACCTTGAGCTGGTTCAGGTACAGCTGCCGCTCGGTCTGGACGGCCGTCACCTGGGCGACCGGCGCGTTCGCCACCACCGGGGCGAACCGGGCGACGCCGGCGGTCGGGCCGGCGGACGCCCGGGCGGGCTGCTGCGGCTCCGGGGCGACCGGCAACTCGGCGACGGCGGCGGACGAACTGCGGCTGCTGAACAGGCCCATGAGAGCTCCGTGGGTCGGAAGTCGTGTGTCGGGGGGTCGGACGTCGTGCGTCGGAACGTTCCGGGGACGGCGCTCGCGCCGCCCCGCCGCGGTCAGGCCGCCGCGGCCTTGCCGGGCCGGCCGCTCAGCCCGTGGGCGAGGGCGATCAGGCTCGTGCTCATCTCGGTCCGGGGGGCGCGGATCACGACCGGCTCGCCGAAGTTGATCGCGGCGATCGCCGTCTTGAAGTCGTTCGGGACCGTCCAGGCGATCTTCAGCCCCAGGGCCCGCTCGACCTCCTCCGGCTCGATGTCGTTCCCCTTCTTCACGTACCGGTTCACCACGATCTTGATCTTGCTCGCCTCGACCCCCATCCGCCGCATCGCCCCGACGAACCGCTCGGCGTTCTTGGCGCTGGGGACGTTCAGCTGCATCGTCAGCAGGTTCACGTCGGCCGCCGAGATCGTCGCCGCGTAGATCGGGTCGATGCTCATGGCCGAGTCGACGACGACGAAGTCGAACAGCCGCCCGAGCAGGGACAGCAGCCGGCTGACGCCCGGGCCGGTCACCCGCTGGGTGTCCTCCGGCAGGTCCGGGCGGGCGAGCACCGCCACCCCGCTCGCCGCGTGGATGGCCAGGGCGTTGTCGAGCAGCGTCTTGTCCAGCTTGTCGGCCGCCTCCATCACGTCGGCGATCGTGAACCGCGGGCGGGTGTCGAAGTAGCTGGCCACCCCGCCCCGCATCAGGTCCATGTCGACCAGCACGGTCTTGCCGAGCTTGGCCAGGCTGGCGGCGACGTTGCACGCGATCGTCGTCGACCCGCACCCGCCGACCGTCGGGACGACGTGCACGACCCGGGCCTTCTTGCCCGCGCCGTTCGACTGGCTGACCCGCTCGATCGCGGCCGTGAACTTTTCCTCGCTCATCGGGAGCGGGATGAACTCCTTCACCCCCAGGTGCATCGCGTCCATCAGCAGGTTCGCGTCCAGCACCTGGGACATCATGAAGAAGCTGACGCCGGGGTACTGCCGGGGCAGGGACCCGACCGCCCGCAGGGCGGCGGCCGCGTTCGGGTCCAGGTTCACGATCACCAGCTGCGGGGCCTCGGGCTTGCCGAGCAGGGACGGCAGCCCGTCCGGCCCGTTCAGCTGGGCCACTACCGGGATGCCGAACCGGGCGAGGAAGGACGCCAGCTCCTGCCGGTTGGCGGCGTCGGCGTCGACGATGGCGCAGGTCAGTTGGACGAACATAAGGGCGCTCTCTCGCTCGCGGGCGTCACACGGTCCTCGGGGACCCGTCCGGACATCCCCCCGGGCGGGGGAACCGGACCGTCACTTCATTTATCGCTCGGGACGGGCGGGGACTTGGGCAAACTCCGAAGGGCAAGGCCGAAGTCGGCGGAATAAATCGGGGGAAGGGCCCGGTCTGCGCCCCTCCCCCTTTTTTCAACCTTCGGCCCCACCTTCGGGCTTCCTTCTCACTCGGGGCGGTCGGTCCCGACGCTCGTCACCCGCTGGTCGGCCGCCGGGCGGGCTCGCCCGCCGCCGGCCGGGGCGAACCCGTACGGCCCGCGGTACATCGCCGGGCCCGGCTTGCCGGCCGCCGACGGGTCGGCCCCGGGGCCGCCCATGTACTGCCGCAGGAACAGGTCGGCCTCGCTCGGGTGGCTCCACCGCTCGCCCGGCAGCTCCGGCACCTGCTTCGGGTTCATCCCCTCGACCAGCCGGGGGGTGACCAGCACGACCAGCTCGGTCTCGTTCCGCTCGTACCGGACGCTCCGGAACAGTGCCCCGAGCACCGGGATGTCCCCGAGCAGCGGGATCGCCTGCTTGCTCGCCGTCACCCGGTTGTTCAGCAGCCCGGCCAGGCTGAACGTCTGACCCTCGCTCAACTCGATCGTGGTCGACACGGTCCGTTTCGTTAGGCTCGGGATGCTGAACCCGCCGATCGCCACGCTCCGGGTGAAGTCCAGGTCCGACACCTCGGCCGTCCCCTGGACCCGGATCTTCCCGTCCCCGAGCACGACCGGGGTGAACGTCAGCCGGACCCCGTACTGCTTGTATTCGACCGTGATCGCCGCGTTCCCCGACCCGCCGGCCTGCGGGACCGGGATCGGGAACTCGCCGCCGGCGAGGAACTCGGCCTCCTTCCCGCTCAGCGTCGCCAGGTTCGGCTCGGCCAGCACCCGCAGCAGGTTGTTGTTCCGCAGGGCCGACAGGAACACGTCGAACGCCGCGCTGCCGATCTGCCCGCCGCCGAACAGCGTCACGCTCGTCCCGGCCGACCGGGTCAGCGTGCCGGTCCCGTCCCCGAGCCCGAACGGGGCCCCGCCGGGGCTGTTGTTGGCGAAGTGGCTCTTGCCGTCGGCGAACCCGAAGTTCACGCCCAGCGCGCTGGTGGCCGACCGGCTCACCTCGGCGAACCGGACCTGCAGCATCACCTGCTGCCCGCCGGCCATCTCCAGGAAGTTCAGCACCTTCCCGTCCTTGGCGTGGGCGGCCAGCAGTTCGACGATCTGCTCGGCCGTCTGCAGCGTCCCGACCCGCCCGCGGGCGACGAGCGACCCGTTGGCGCTGGACAGTTGGACGTCGGCCGACGGGAACGTCTTCTTCACCTGCTCGGCCAGGGCGGCCAGGTCGACCTCGACGATCACGTCGACGACCTGACTCTTGTCCTTGTCGTCCCAGACGATCAGCTGGGTGGCGCCCGGCTTCTTGGCCGTCAGCAGGATGTTCGTCGGGTCGACCTCGTTGTCGATCGCGACGTCCGGCTGGGTCAGGCTGACCCGCTTGTACGCGTCCTTGGTCTTGAGCACCTGGCTGCGGCCGACCAGCAGGTGGAGCCGGCCGTCGGCCGGCAGGTTCTCGAACAGCGAGACGACCGCGTCGGCCGCCGGGGCCGTCGCCGGG
>JAQGHJ010000091.1 GCA_028288905.1 Phycisphaerales bacterium
CGCCGCCACCGGCCGGCGGACGGCGTTCGCCATCGGGTTCGCCGCCGCACTGGTCGTCACGGCCTACGCGTACTGGAAGATGGAGACCCCGAGCGACGCGTACTGGATGATGCCGCTCATGGGTGCCGCCCAGCTCGGGCCGTTCGCCGGGTTCGCCATCTACTTGCCCGAGCTGTTCCCCGGCAGCCTCCGGAGCACGGGCACGAGCTTCTGCTACAACCTCGGCCGGTTCGCCGCCGCTGGCGGCAGCTTCTTCTCCGCCTACCTGACGAAGCTGTTCGCCACCGGCGACCCCAGCTCGTCCCTGCCGCTGCGGTACTCGGCGATCACGATGTGCGCGATCTTCCTCGTCGGCCTCGCGACGTTGCCGTTCGCGCCCGAGACCAAGGGCAAGCCGCTGCCCTTGGACGACGACGCCGACGAGGCTCCGAAGCGGGGGTTTGACCCCATTCTCGCCGACCGACCTGACCTCGCGCCGGCCGGGAAGCCTTTGGCGGGGTGACGAGCCGGCCGGGACGGTACGACAGATAAGGTGCAGACGGGAGCCGCCAGCCGCGGCTCCCGTCTGCGTTGGTTGGACCGGCGCTAAACCTTGTTCATCCTCGGGCGGGGCGACAAGCCCGCGTTTACGTCTGCATTGAAACGTTCCGTCGGGCGTCCCATCGTCACCGTGCGTCCCGCCCGGGAAGCGGCGCTTCTCAAATGTCTGCTTTTTCCTGTCCTATGGCGGGGTCTACGGCCCGGCGGTGCCGCGCGTCGGGCCGCCGGGCTGTCGCCGGCTGTTAAGCCCGCCTAGGGGTGACGTGAGTGCCCCCTCATCCACCGTTCCGAGCCACGATCGGCGGCGGTTGTTCGGCACGGTCGTTGCCAGATCGTTCGGTCCGTCCCGCACCGTGCGGGTCGGTGGCCTGCGGCACCGTAGTGGAAGGACTCACGATCATGGCATTCGACACCAAGCGGACGGACAAGGACTCGAACCCCGACGCGATCACGGGTGCGCCCGGCTCGCACCCGGTCGGCACCGGCGTCGGGGCGGCCGCCGGCGGGGCCGCGGCCGGGGCGGTGGCCGGGACGATAGCGGGGCCCGTCGGCACGGTTGTCGGTGCGGTGGCCGGGGCGGTGGCCGGCGGGCTCGGCGGCAAGGCCGTCGCCGAGAAGGTCGACCCGACGACCGAGGACGCCTACTGGCAGAAGAACCACGCGTCCCGCCCGTACTACGAGAAGGGCAAGACCTACACGGACTACGCGCCGGCCTACAAGTACGGCTGGGAGTCGAGCCAAGCCCACTCCGGCAAGTCGTTCGACGAGGTCGAGCCGCACCTGAAGACCGGGTGGGAGAAGTCCAACGCCGGCACCGGCCGCGACTGGGCCGCGTCCCGCGCCGCCGTCCGCGACGCGTACGACCGGGTCGGGACGACGTCCCGCGCGTCGACCACCGGGCTGGAGTCCGGCACGATCGCCGTCCCGGTGACCGAGGAGCGGCTGCAGGTCGGCAAGCAGCAGGTGGAGAAGGGCGGCGTCCGCGTCAGCACCCACGTCGAGGAACGCCCCGTCGAGGCCCAGGTCAACCTCCGTGAGGAGCACGTGTCGGTGAACCGCCGCCCGGTCGACCGCCCGGCCAGCGAGGCCGACTTCGACAAGGCCGCCGCCGGCAACCTGTCGCTGACCGAGACGGCCGAGCGAGCCGTCGTCGGCAAGACCGCCCGGGTCGTCGAGGAGGTCGAGATCGGCAAGACCGCCACCGAGCGGACCGAGACCGTCCGCGACACGGTCCGCCGGACGGACGTGGACGTCGAGCGGGTGGACGCCGGGTCCGCCAAGACGAACGTCGACCAAGCGACGACCCGCGGCACCGCGGCGCGCACGAAAGACGCCAGCCTGTAACCCCGGCACCGGGCGCCCGCCCGACGCCGCGGCCTGTTTCAGTCGCCGAGCCCGGCCCCGACGGCGGCCGGGCTCGGCGCTCCGGTTTCCCACGCTACCAACCTACCGCACTCACCCGCCGGTGCGCGGCCGGCCGCCCGGCCTCGCGCTCCGGGGGCCAGTCAGAAGGACGGACATGAACGGCACCGCAAACACCCCGTTCCGCGGCAAAGACGGGTTGCACGGGTGGGTCGAGGCCGCCAACGACGCCTCCGGCCGTCCCGCCGGCACCGACGCCGCCGACTGGGCGTCCGTGCGACTCGCCGACGGCCGGCGGGCGCACGTGCCGCGGACGGCATTTGTCCGCCAAGACGACGGGTCGCTCTACCTACCGCTGGGCCCGGCCGACCTGACGCTCGACGCCGGCACCGCCCGTCAGACAACGACAGTCACGTTGGTAGAGGAGCGGCTGCGGGTCGACAAGCAGGAGGTCGAGACCGGCACCGTGCGGGTCCGCAAGGTCGTCCGCGAGCGGCAGGAGGCCGTCGACGTGCCGCTTGGCCGGGAGCGGGTCGAGGTCGAACGCGTCCCGCTCAACCGGACCGTCGAGGCGGCCCCGCCGGTCCGGCAAGAGGGCGACGTGACGATCATCCCGGTCGTCGAAGAGGTGCTCGTCGTGGAGAAGCGGCTCGTGCTCCGCGAGGAGGTCCGCATCACGCGCCGCCGGGACGAGACCCGCGAGCCGCAAACCGTCACCCTGCGGCGGGAAGAGGTCGAGGTGACCCGTGAGGACGCCAACGGCCGGGCGGTCGGCGGGCCGACCCCCCGCTGACGCCCGGCCCGGACGTCGCCGCCCGATCCGTTCGGGCGACCGCGTCGAAC
>JAQGHJ010000115.1 GCA_028288905.1 Phycisphaerales bacterium
AAACCGAGACGTCGTTCCTGCACCGCGCGACGAGTTGAGCCCCCTCGATGGCCGCGAAGACGGCAAGTGCCTTCTTCTGAAAAGAGTCGTCGCCGGCCTTCGTCCTTTTCCCGGCGGACAACACGCGGGCCAGCCACGCCACGTTCATCTCGGAGAACTTGACGACTTCGGCCCGAACTTTGGCCGGCAGTTCCTCGTGCTCGGCGGCGAGGATCCCGCCCAGGCACATCCGGTTCTCGTTGCACAACGTGGTGCGAAATACGTCCGCATACTTCCGGACGCACGTGTCCAAGTCGAGACCGGCAGCCAGCAGGCCGTCCAGGTATTCGGCGAAGTCGGCCGTGTACCGTTGCGCCAGCACGCCACCCAGATCGCCCTTGGTGGGGAAGTGGTGGTGGATGCTGGCGCTCTTGATGCCGATCGCCGCCGCCAGTTCCCGGAAGCTCAGGCCGTTGTAGCCCCTGGCCTGCACCGCGAGTCGGGCGGTGGCCAGGATCCGCTGCTTGGTGTCTTTGACGTCTGGTTCCATAGAAGTCCCTACCTACCAGAAGATAGGCTTTGACTTGAGGGGGATAAAGAACTAACGTTGTCTTTGCCTACCTATCGATAGGTAGTCAATATATTCTAGTGCTAGGAGACGATGATGGAAGACATAGCAAACGACCGAGCCGACCCCATTTACTACCTTGACGCTACTGCGCTGGCGGCGGCGATCAGGGCGAAGCGCCTCTCGTCCAAGGAGGTCGTCCGGGCGCACCTCGACCGGATCGCCGCGATTAACCCGGCGGTCAACGCGGTCGTGACGTTGCTCGCCGAGAGCGCGCTCCGCGGTGCGGACGCCGCCGACCGAGCTGTGGCGAGCGGCGCGCCGCTCGGCCCGCTGCACGGCGTGCCCTTCACGATCAAGGACGCGCTGGACACGGCGGGCGTCTTGACCCAGCGCGGCTCGAGGCTGTTCGCCGGGAACGTCCCCGACCGCGACGCCACGGCCGTCGCCCGGTTCAAGGCCGCAGGGGGCATTCCGCTGGCGAAGACCAACGTTCCCGAGTTCTCGTCGTGGTCGGAGACCGACAATCTCGTCACGGGCCGGAGCAATAACCCCTGGAACCTGACGCGTACGCCCGGCGGCTCGTCCGGGGGGGAGTCGGCGGCGATCGCGGCGGGCCTGTCGCCGATCGGCATCGGGAGCGACGTCGCGATCTCCGTCCGCGGCCCGGCCGCCTTCACCGGCATCGCCGCCCTGAAGGCGACGCACGGCCGCATTCCGTACACCGGTCATTACCCGCGCGCCCTGTCCCGCTGGTGGCACGTCGGCCCGATGGCCCGTACCGTCCGCGACGTCGCCCTGGGCTACTCGATCCTCAGCGGCCCGGACGGAATTGACGGCTACGCGGTCCACGCCAAGGGTGCCGAGTCGGGCGCGGCGGCACCCGCCGGGCAGACCCTGCGCGTCGGCTGGGTGTCGGACGCCGCCTTCGGCCCGGTCGATCCCGAAATCACCGCCGCGGTCAAGGCGGCCGCACGGCAGTTGGCTCGTCTGGGGTGCGATGTCGAAGAAGTGACGCTGCCGTTCCTCGGCGACCCGTTTTCGACGCTGGCCACGCTCGTCTACGGCGAGCTCGTGCCGTCCATCAAGGCCCTAGCGGCCGGCCGCGAGGCGGAGTTGCACATGATCGGCAAAGGCGTCGTGGGGATGTCCGACCCGTCGTTCGCCGACTTCCTCGCCGCCGAGGCGAAGGTCGAGGTGCTCAAGTCCGCGTTCGCCGGCTTCTTCCGGACGTACGACGTGCTGCTCTGCCCGGTGAACCCGATGACCGCCACCCCGCACGGGGCCCAGGAACTCGTCGTCAACGGCGTGACGGTGCGTTGGACGCACGTCATGAGCGCGACCTCCCCGTTCAACCTGACCGGCCTACCCGCGCTGTCGGTACCGTACGGGCTCAGCTCCGAGAAGCTGCCGATCGGTATTCAGCTCGTCGCACGATGGCTCGACGAGGCCACGATCCTTCGCCTCGGCGTGCTCCTGGAGCGCAGCGGCGGCCTCGGCGATCAGCACCCAATTCTTTGAGAGTGTCCCACCGCTCCCCGGGTCGACATTCGGTCCCAGACTGCGGATCGGAGCCGTCACGGGATGAGCCGCTCGCGGCGGAGGCGGTCGAACAGGTCGAGGAAGCCGTGCAGCGTCGACTGGTGGTCGAGGAACCCGAGCCGCCGGCTCTTGGTCATGTCGGCCATCACCTCCAGCGGGCGGCCGAGGTCGGCGTCGGTGTGCCATGCGGACGTCAGGCGGGTGATGTCCGGCTCGGCCAAACCCATCGCTTTGGCCAGTTCGGCCCAGGGGCGGGCGTCGCCGGCCATCTGCGACTCCAGCGGCGTCGGGTGGCCGGGGTAGGCGGCGGGTTCGACGCCGAAGTACTCCGCGAGCCGGGCCCACATCCAGCGCCATCGGAACACGTCGCCGTTGACGACGTTGAACGCGTGGTTCGCCGCGGCCGGCGTGGTCGCCGCCCATTCCAGGTGGCGGGCCAGCAGGCGGGCGTCGGTCATATCGGTCAGCCCGTTCCACTGCTGCGGCGACCCTGGGAACAGGAACGGCCGGCCGAGCGCCTTGCACAGCGACGCGTAGACGGCCAGCGTCACACCCATGTTCATCGCGTTGCCGACGGCGTACCCGACGATCGTGTGCGGCCGGTGGACGGACCAACTGAACCCGTCGCGGCCGGCGGCGGCGAAGACCTCGTCCTCCTGGGCGTAGTAGAAGTTCTCGATCTCAAGCCGGCCCTGCTCCTCGCGGAACGGCGTGTCGGGCAGGTTGCCCTTGCCGTAAGCCTCGAACGGGCCGAGGTAGTGTTTCAGACCGGTGACGAGGGCGACGTGCCGCACGCCGCCGAGCGGGCGGACGGCGTCGAGCAGGTTACGGACCATCGCGCCGTTGACGCGGATGTTCTCCGCCTCGGTCGCCTGCCGCAGCCAGGTGCTGAAAAAGACGTGCGTCGGCCGCAAGTCGGTCAGGCCCGCCGCCAGCGTCTCCGGCCGCAGCAGGTCGGCCGCCACCGGCCGAACGCCGGGCGGGCTGGCCACAGCCTTGCGGGCCAGCCCCGCGACGGCCCACCCGCTCGCCAGCAGGCGGTCGGCCAGATTGTTCCCGACGATGCCGGTCGATCCGACAATCAGGGCGAGCCGCTCAGAGGGATCAGTCGACATTGGCTACTCTAGGCAGTCGGGCCCGGGGAGTGACGTTCGAACGACGGTGGCTTTCCCACGCGGTGTTCCCACGACTGGACACGTGATCGTAACGATCTAAATTGGCATTCGTGCTGGGCGGCCGGTCGTGGTAAAACGGCTCGGCCTAACCAGGCCTGACCAGCGGCTCGAACTCGGAGAAGCGATCGATGAAAGTGACCGTGCTGCGCGGCGGCCCCTCGGCCGAGCGAGAAGTGTCCCTCGTTTCCGGGGCGGCCGTGGCGGCCGGGCTGCGGGAGGCCGGGCACGACGTGTTCGAGTCCGACGTGTCCCCGACTGACCTGGCCGGGCTCGACGCGGCGGCCGACGTGATCTTCCCGGTGCTGCACGGGGCGTTCGGCGAGAGCGGCGAACTGCAGGAGATCCTGGAGGCCCGCGGGCTGCCGTTCGTCGGGTCGGGCTCCAAGTCCTCCAAGGTCGGCATCGACAAGGTCGCGACGAAAAAGGTGTGGGAGGCCGCCGGGCTGCCGACGCCGCCGTACGCCGTGCTCCGCAAGGGGGACCCGGTGCCGGCGATGGCCGACGGGCCGTGCGTGGTGAAGGCGGTCGGGTCCGGCAGCAGCATCGACGTGTTCATCTGCAAGGATCCGAAGACCGCCGCGGCCGACGCTCGGGCCGCCATCGCCAAGGTGTTCGCGTCGCACGAGGTGTGCCTCGTTGAGAAGTTCGTGACCGGGCCGGAGCTGACGGTCGGGCTGCTGGAGGAGAAGGCGCTCGCCCCGATCCGGATCGTCCCGGCCAGCGGGGTGTTCGACTTCGAGGCGAAGTACAAGCGGAACGACACCGAGCACCGTTTCGACACCGGGCTGCCGCCCGAGACGATCAAGCAGTGCCAAGACCTGTGCGAGCGGGCGAACGCCGTGCTCGGGTGTATGGATCTGGCCCGGATCGACGTGATGCTCGACGAGGGGGCCGGGCTGACGCCGTACCTGTTGGAGATCAACACGCTGCCGGGGTTCACGCCCAAGAGCCTGCTGCCGGAGGCGGCCGCCCACGGCGGCGTGCCGTTCCCCAAGCTGGTCGACCGCCTCGCCCGCCGGGCGGCCGAGCGGGGGCCGCGGAAGGCGTGAGGGCAGCGGGCCACGCTTACGCGGGGCTTACGGGGGCGGAGGGAAAGGCCCATTTGGCGTCGATCTGTGTCTGATGGCAGCGGCGGCCACGAGCGTTCGGTACCAAGGTCGAACGCGTCCCCTCCGGAGCCCCGAAGGGGCGGGAGCACCATAGCCCAGGGTGACCGACCGGCCGCAGGCCGGGAGGAAACCCTGGGTTCACAATCTCAGTAACGACCGGAGCCCCGAAGGGGCGAAAGAGCCGGCGGGTTTCGACTGTTCGAACCCGCCGGCTCTTTCGCCCCTTCGGGGCTCCGGTCTTTTATCCCCAATTAAACCCAGGGTTCGTCCGTCCGTCTCGCCCGGCCATCACCCTGGGCTATGAGGCTTCCGCCCCTTTGGGGCTCAGGTGACTTAGCGTTTCCTGACATTGTCGCCGACTTCAGTTCCCGACCCCGCCCGCCCGATAACGTAAGTTGAGTGGCGGGGCCGCCGCGTCCGGTGCCCGCCGGGGCCGCGGCCGCGCCGGTTGGGCGTTGCCGGCGGGAGCGCGACGCGGTCGTCGAACGGTGCAGTTTCCCTATGCCCAAGCCCGCGACCAAGCGAGGACGTGAACCCGCCGCGACGACGTCGTTTGCCGACGGCCGGGCGGGCGGGCGGGCGGGCGGCCCGGCCGGCGGGCCGGCGCGGGTGAACCGGCGGGCGGTCGTGCACGCCGCG
>JAQGHJ010000117.1 GCA_028288905.1 Phycisphaerales bacterium
GGCCGAGCCGGTCGGCCAGCGCCCCGAGCACCAGCCCGCCAACGGCGTAAGGGACGGTGTACGCCGGCACGAGCAGCCCGACCGTCTGCCGGGCGACCCCGAACGCGTCCGCCAGCGACGGGATCAGCGGGGCGACCATGTACGTCTGGAAGAACAGCAGGAACATCGCCGCCGCCAGCGACCGCAGGAACCGCTCGCGGTCAACGGCAGCGGCGGCTTCAGGGTCGGGGACGGCAGCGGCGTCGGCGGGCGGGGCGACGGCGACCGTTTGGGCGGCCGCGGGGGAAGGCATTGGGGCATGGGTCATCGGGTTCACGAGGCGCGGGTCGGTCGGCCGGCAACCATAGGCAGCGCAAGGCGGACGGGGCGGGACGGGCGGGCGGGTCGCGGCCCGCAGGGCGGGCGGCTACCATCGGCCGGCCCCGCACCCGAGTCGAGGAGGACCCCGCCGATGACCCGAATCACCCGCCGCTCGCTCGCCGCCGCCCCGGCACTCGCCGCCCTCGCCTTCCTCGCCCCGGCGCTGCTCGCCCCCGCCGCCCGGGCGGACGACTGGCCGCAGTGGCTCGGGCCGAACCGGGACGGCATCTGGCGGGAGGCCGGGCTGGCCGACGCGATCCCGCCGGCCGGGCTGCCGGTGCGGTGGCGGGCCCCGGTCGGGGCGGGGTACGCCGGGCCTGCCGTCGCCGGCGGGAAGGTCTTCGTCCTCGACCGCGAGCTGGCGGCCGGGGCGGCCAAGCCGGCCGACCCGTTCCAACAGATCGCCGCCGGCATCCCCGGGGCCGAGCGGGTCACTTGCCTCGACGCCGCCACCGGAAAGCAGCTGTGGCAGTTCGCGTACGACTGCCCGTACACCGTCAGCTACGCCGCCGGCCCCCGCTGCACGCCCGCCGTCGACGGCGACCGCGTCTACACCTACGGCACCGAGGGGCACCTGTACTGCCTCGACGTGGCGAGCGGGAAGGTCGTGTGGGGCCGCAAGCTGTTCGCCGGCCCGACGCCGATGTGGGGGTACGCCGGGCACCCGCTCGTCGACGGCGACCTCGTGTACGTCCCCGTCGCCGACCCCAAGGGCGTGCTGTACGCGCTGGACAAGAAGACCGGCGAACTGAAGTGGCAGGCGATCCCCGCGAAGGAGGCCGGTTACAGCCCGCCGATCGTCCGCGAGGTGTCGGGCCGGCGGCAGCTGATCCAGTGGGTGCCGGCCGGCGTCACGTCGCTCGACCCCGTCAGCGGCAAGGTGCTGTGGACGGTTTCGCAGGAGCCGATGAAGTACGGCGTGACGGCCGTCACGCCCGTCGTCCACCACGACGCCAAGCTGGGGGACGTGCTGTTCGTCGCATCGCAGTACGGCGGGTCGCTGCTGCTCGGGCTCGACAAGGACGCGGCCGGCAACCCGACGGCCAAGGTGCTGTGGCGGCGGGTCGGCAAGAGCGACCGCACCAGCGACGCGATCCAGACGCTGATGGCGACGCCGGTGCTGCGGGCCGGGCACGTGTTCGGGCTCGACGCCCGCGGCCAGCTCCGGTGCCTCGTGCTGGCCACCGGCGACCGGGTGTGGGAGTCGCAGGCCGTGACGACGTACGACGAGCCGCCGATCAACTGGGCGAGCACGTTCATGACCCCGCTCGGCACCGACCCCGCCGGCGGGCCCGCCGGGAAGGCCGGTGCCGACGCCAAAGGCGGCCCCGCCGCCCGCACCCTGTTCGCCAACGAGCACGGCGACGTCCTGCTCGGCAACCTGACCCCGGCCGGCCTGACCGTCACGAGCAAGGCCCACCTGATCGACCCGACGAACACCGACGCCCAGCGGCCCGCGCTGTGGTCTCACCCGGCGTACGCGAACAAGTGCGTCTACTGGAAGAACGACAAAGAGCTGGTCTGCTGGTCGTTTGCCAAGGAGTGAGGCGAACGGGAAGGTGTGGCGACCGCACCGGCGGCGGGGCGGCGGGCACTCAAGTCCCGCCGTAGGGTCCGCACTGCGGACCGCCCGCCTGCGGACGCCCGCCTGGCCGCCGACGAACACCCCGGCCGCTTCGCCCGCGAATGGTCCGCGGTGCCGACCCTACCACCGCAGGAACCGCCTCACGGCGTCACCCCCGTCGGCTCCGCCCCGCACTCCGGGCACCGGCCGGGCGACGCGCGGAGGTCGTACCCGCACGCCCGGCACCGGCCG
This sequence comes from Phycisphaerales bacterium, assembly GCA_028288905.1. Taxonomy (GTDB): domain Bacteria; phylum Planctomycetota; class Phycisphaerae; order Tepidisphaerales; family Tepidisphaeraceae; genus Humisphaera. The sequence goes on from JAQGHJ010000117.1 coordinate 2,177, forward strand.
GCCACTGCGGCCCGACGACGGGCGACCCGCCGCCGCGCCGCACGCCATGCCCACGCCGCCGGCAGGATCGCCGCCGCCAGCACCAGCATCCACGCCCGGACGGACACGACCCGCACCGCCACCACGGGGTCGAGGAGCGCGAACAGCTCCGGGTCGGCGGCCGCGACGAACCGGGCGGCCCCCATCCCGGCCCACCCGAGCCCGCGGCCGTTGTTCACGCTGAAGCCGAACAGCGCCCGCTCGATGCCCCGCTCCGGCGGCCGCCGCGCCGCCTGGGCGTCCGGGGCCGCCGCCCCTTCCGGCCGCAGGTCGAGCACCCTCACGGAGACGACCCCGTACCGGACGTCCGCTGCCACTACCCGCCCCGGCCGGCGGACCGACCCGCCGACGACCCACCCGGCCGCGGCCGCGACGCACAGGGCGAGGGACAGGACCCACACGGCGGTGACCAGGCGGCGGCGAAGGCGGGGCATTCCGAGGGCATCGTACATGTAGCCCGCGACGCCTCCGAGCCCGAGGCGCGGACATGACTCGATCGAGTTCGAATCACGGTCGGCGTTCCCGACGGCATTCGCGTGCCCGATATCATCCCGACATGACCATTGCGGTTCACGATGAGGCGACAACTCCCGCCTATCAGGAGGGCGGCGCGGCCTGGCAACCTTGCTTCCAGCGATGCACCTACCCCTTGGATCACGGGAACCGGGTGGCGGATTCGGAGGGGACGTGAAAGAGGGACGGACGCGACTGGACTACGCCACGCCCGACGCCTCGGAGGCAAGAAGGCGTCGGGCGGAGCGCCGATCAGAGACCCTTCTCCGCGCCGTGGCCCTCGCCGCTGCTGTCATTGTGGCGCTCGCCGCCACGCACCTTCTGGCCAGCTGAACACGCGAGAAGGGAGGTGGGTGCCGGCCGTCGGGGGTGCGGGCACGCGGCTGCCGGCGCGGGCCACCCCGAACGGCCGGCACAGCCGGCCCTACGGCGGCGGAACGCGGCCGGGGCGGATCGGTACGACGGCGGGGCGGGGCCCGCTCAGTCGTCGTCCATCCACACCGGCGCGGTGAACGCCCGCGCGGTATCCACGCCCTCCTTGAACACGGCCGCGTAGTAGAAGTCGTACCCGCCGGGCAGGGTGGCCTCGACGGTTCGTTTGCCGGGCGGGACGGGGACGGCGGCCAGCACCTGGGTGCCGCCGCCGTTCGCCTCGTACTTGCCGCCGTACAGGTCGACGCGGGTGATGACGGCGCCGGCCGGGTCGTTGGCGAACACCTTGGCGGTCAGGTCGCCGGGCGGGCGAGCGGGTAGGGCCGTGCCCATCGTCGACCCGTTCAGCGTGAACTCCAGGTGCAGCTTCGGCTCCAGCGTCGCGTACGCCCGGCGGGCGTGCAGGGCCCGCACCACGGCGTCGGGGGTCAGCGCCTCGGCCAGCACGCCGGTGCGGATGCGGCGGTTCTCCATGCCGACCGGGCCGTGCAGGTCGGTGCCGGCGGTCGGGGCGACCTTCCAGCCCAGGGCCCAGATCTTCCGCACGGTCGGGACGTACCCCATCCGGTCGGTCGAGTTCCAGACCTCGGCCAGCCGGACGACGTCGTTCGTCGCCTTCGTCCGCCCCTTGTAGTTGTTGAAGTTCTTGACGGCCGCCCCGCCGGGCATCTGCGGGTGGTTGAACTGGGCGACGATGACAGGGTCGCCGCCGCCGCTGCCGACCGCCGCGCGGCGGGTGCCGCCGAGCCGGTCGTACAGCCAAGCGAACGTGTGGCCCGGGGCGTACGCGCTATACCAGTCCGGGGCGTTGAGCACGTTCATGTGCCCGAGCCCGCCGTGGTCCGGGTCGACGTTCCGGCTGAACTCGTACCCGACGATCGGGGCGAAGGCCGGGGTGGTCGCGTCGGCCGCCTGCCGCTTGGTGGCGGCCCAGTGCTCGTCGGTGAACCCGTTCTTGTAGAACTCGTTCTGCTCGGGGGACGAGTGGTCGGTCAGGCAGTAGAAGTCCAAGCCGTTCGCCCGGGCCTTGGCGAACACCTCGGCCGGCGCGTGGCGGGCGTAGTCGGCGGCGCCGTTGTTGAACTTCGTGGCGACCGTCTTGGCGTGGTCGCCGGAGTACCCGCTGTGGGCGTGGGTGGAGCCGAGGTAGAAGCGGTAGGCTCCGGACATCGACGGCTCGGCCAGCTCGGCCGGGCGGGCGATCACCAGCGGCGGGAC
>JAQGHJ010000120.1 GCA_028288905.1 Phycisphaerales bacterium
ATCAGCGCTTCCGGCCGCGGCGGGCAACCCGGTACGTACACGTCGACCGGGATCACCAAATCCACCCCCTTGACGACGTTGTACCCGTACTTGAAGTACGGCCCGCCGCCGACCGTGCACGCTCCCATCGCGATTACGTACTTCGGGTCCGGCATCTGGTGGTACAGCCGCTTGACGCGGCTGGCCATCTTGTAGTTCACAGTGCCGGCCACGATCATCAGGTCCGCCTGCCGCGGCGTCGCCCGGAACGCCCCCGCCCCGAACCGGTCAAGGTCGAACCGGCTCCCGCCGACCGCCATCATCTCGATCGCGCAGCACGCCAACCCGAACGTCATCGGCCACAGGCTGTTCTTGCGGCCCCAGTTGATGAAGAAGTCGAGGCTGGTGACGATCAGCCCCTCCTCGAACCGGTTCTCGATCCACGACATGAGGTCCAAGCCTTTCGCGCGTCCGCCCGTCTCACGGTTCCAGCCGGGCCTCACGGTCCGCGCGAAGCGGCCTCGCCCTGGGCCGTGAACCGGGAATCGGCGGATCATAGGTGATTCGGGCCGGCCGGTCGCGGCTTAGGTCAGCGCGTCCGCGTCCGCGTCCGCGTCCGACGCCGCCCGCCGCCACGCCCGCATGCGGGCCCGCAGCGCGTCGGCCTCGGCCGGCGACAGCCGGACTTGGGCGTCGGCGTACGTACGCCCGACGAACGGCTGCGACGGCGGGCACCGCAATCGGTACACGCCCGGCTTCTCCTCACCGAGTTGCACGTTCTCGGAGTCGGCCCACGGGTTCGCCAACACCCGCCGCCGTGACCACGGCAGCCACGACCGGGGACGCGGCAAACCCGGGTCTCGTCGCTGTCGGGCGGAAACGTATGTCGCCACAACCATGGCGGCGATCGCCACCCATACCCACGGGGCCTGCTCCGCGAACGACCGGTCCGTCCGGAGAGCGACCGCCAGCACGACCGCGAAGGCGACGGCCCATGCGATCGCGAGCCGACGGCCGAAGGCGGCCGCCGCCGGCACCAGGTCCTCCTGCCGCACCGCGTCCGGCGACAGGCGGACCCGCACCATCCCCCGCGGCGGCCGGTTCGCCCACACGACCGCCCGCACCGCCAACTGGCTGGCGGGCGTTATCAGCCACACCGCCCACACCCCGCTCCACCCCGGCATGGACCGGTAGATCAGCCAGAACAAGACCGGATTGATCAGCCCGAGGAGCATCCGCACGGCGAACGCCTTGTCGCTCTCGTTCGTCGGGTCGCCCATCGTCCCGGTCCCGTGGCCGAACAGGACGACCTCGCGATCCCGGTCGTACGCCGCGCCGCACTCCGGGCAGGTGCCCGCGTCGGGCAGTCCGGTCAACGCGTACCCGCACCCCGGGCACTGCGACAGCCGCAGCGGGTCTGCCGCTGTGGGCTCGGACGCCGTAACTCGAACGAGATCGGTCGACAAGATTTTTACCTGAGTCGGAACGCGTGGTTCGGGTCCCGTGCGACCGGGGCAACGCACCGATTATGGAACCCCGCAACGGGTGACGTCTACAGGGCGGCATCGGTCGCGGACGGTTAAATACACCTAACACTTTACTATCAATCGGTGCCCCATCTAACCTCTGAACAGACATCGAAACTCTTTTTTGGAGGACCGGATCATGGCCACGCAAGCAAGCACGAAATCGCACGGGAATAGCCACGGCAAGGGTGCCACGGGTCCGGACGACGAGACCCGCCATCAGGGCGCGATCAAGGACCCTAAGGACTGGACGACCGGCGGCGAGCCGATGACCGGGGCGCAGGAAAGCTACCTCGACACCCTGAGCCGCGAGGCCGGCGAAGAAGTGCCTGCCGACCTGACCAAGGGCGAGGCGAGCCAGAAGATCGACGAACTGCGGCACAAGACCGGCCGCGACGCCACGCCGGCCGCCGCCAAGACGCTGGATCGGTGATCCGATCGGAATGACGAAGTCCGAATGCCGGACGACGAAACGGAGAAGAGGGCTCCGACGCCTTCCTCCCCGTTTCGTCGTCCGGCATTCGGACTTCGTCATTTGGGCTTCGCCATCCTGCCCCGCCTTTACCGGCCCGCCCGCATCGCGTACCGTCTTCCCGTGTCAGTCGTCACCCTCAATCAGATCGAAAAAACCCTCGGCTCCCGCACCCTGTTCGACAAGCTCGACCTCAACGTCGAACTCGGCGAGCGGGTCGGCATGGTCGGGCCCAACGGGGCCGGCAAGACCACGCTACTCCGCATCATCACCAACGCGTTCGAGGTTGACGCCGGCCTCGTCGCGCTCGCCAAGGGCACCCGGGTCGGCTACCTGACCCAGGACCCGGTCTTCAACGACGCGAACACCGTCATCGACGAGGCCGAGCTGGCGTTCGGGGCGCTGCACGTCCTCGCGCACCAGATGCGTGACCTCGAGCACCAGATGGAGCACGCCGGCGACGGGCTCGATGCCGTCCTGGCGAAGTACCAGGACACGCTGCACGACTTCGAGTTGGCCGGTGGGTACGCGTGGCGGAACAAGCTGGAGGCGGCCTTGCTCGGCGTCGGGCTCGGGCAGGAGCACTGGGAGAAGGCGGTCGGGTCGCTCAGCGGCGGGCAGAAGTCGCGGCTGGCCTTAGCCAAGATCCTGATTGCCGAGCCCGACCTGCTGCTGCTCGACGAGCCGACAAACCACCTCGACCTCGCGGCCATCGAGTGGCTGGAGAACTACCTGCTCGGGTTCCCGGGGGCCGTGCTGCTGATCAGCCACGACCGGTACCTGCTCGACCGGCTCGCCACCCGTATCGTGAACCTCGTCCGGGGCAAGCTCAAGAGCTACCCGGGCAACTACTCGTCGTTCCTCCAGCAAAAAGAGTTGGAGGAGCTGAGCCAGAAGCGGGCGTACGAGGAACAGCAGGCGGACATCGAGAAGCAGAAGGAGTTCATCCGCCGGTTCGGCGCCGGCCAGCGGTCGAAGGAGGCCAAGGGCCGGGAGAAGCGGCTCAACCGCCTCCTGATCAGTGACCAGATGGTGACGGCCGTCGACCAGCAGAAGAGCGTGTCGCTCAAGCTGTCCACCGAGCAGCGGGCCGGCGACCAAGTGCTGCAGATCCGCGAACTGGCGAAGGGGTACGGCGGGACGACGCTGTGGGACGTCGAGAAGATCGACGTGAAGCGGGGCGAGCGGATCGGCATCATCGGGCCGAACGGGTCGGGCAAGACGACGATGCTCAAGGTGCTGCTCGGGGACGAGCCGGCCGACGCCGGCACGCTGCGGTGGGGGGCCAACCTCAACATCGGCTACTACGACCAGCGGCTCGGGATGGACGAGTTCGACCCGGAGAACACGGTGCTCGAAGAGGTGCTCGGCGACCGCCCGCTGACCGAGCAGCAGCTCCGGAACACGCTCGGGTCGATGATGTTCAGCGGCGACGACGCCGTGAAGCGGGTCGGCGTGCTCAGCGGCGGCGAGCGGGCGCGGGTGCGGCTCGCCCAGCTCCTCTTGGACAAGCCGAACGTGCTCGTGCTCGACGAGCCGACGAACCACCTCGACATCGCGACCTGCGAGGCGCTGGAGCAGACGCTCCGGGACTTCCCCGGCACGATCGTGTGCGTGAGCCACGACCGGTACTTCCTGGACCATGCGTGCACCCGCCTGTTCGTGATCGACCCGCCGGCGGTGGTCGACTTCGACGGCCGGTACTCCGAGTGGGCCTCCAAACATGCCGCCGCCGAGCAGCAGCGGAAGCGGGACGCAAAGCAGCAGAAGGCCGACCCAAAGGGCAAGCAGGACGCCCGCGGCAAGTCGGACAGCCGCCAGCCGCAGAACCAGGCGAAGGTCGAGCCCAAGCCGGCGACTTCGGCCGGCAAAAAGCCCGCAGACCGCCGGAACGACAACCCGTACGCCCGCCCGTTCGGCCGGCTCACGGTCAAGGAACTCGAAGCTCAGATCACTGACACCGAGGTCGCCCTAGCCGAGTGCCAACAGTCGTTCGCCACCCCGGCCGTCAGCCGCGACCCCAGCCGACTGAAGAGGGCCCGCGCCGATGCCGACGCGCTGGCGAAGAAGCTCAAGGGGCTCGAAGAGGAGTTTTACTCCCGAGAGACGTGACGGCGACCGTCGCGTCGAGCAAATCCCGGCAGCGGCGGGAG
>JAQGHJ010000135.1 GCA_028288905.1 Phycisphaerales bacterium
CAGCAGCGTCTTGGCCAGCCCCGGCACCCCGACGAGCAGCGCGTGGCCCTTGCAGAACAGGGCGATCAGCAGCTCCTCGACGACCGCCTCCTGCCCGACGATCACCTTCCCGAGCTCCTGCTTCAGGTCGTGGTAAGCGCGTTGGAGCTTCTCAACGGCGGCCAGTTCTTCGGCCCCGAGGTCGGTCGCTTGCGGCTGGACGATGCCGATCTTCGATTCCATCAGCGGGTTCCTCGTAGGAGCGGGGACGCGGCCGGCCGGGTGTCTGACCGCCCCATGTTCTACAGACGCCCGGACACGACAATAGTTGCCCCGCCTCTGTTGCCGGCCGTCGTTCGTAACGCAAGGTAGCAATCTGTAGCGCACCGGGGGCGGCCGGCGCGGGTCGGGTACCGCCTGACGCCGGGCGGTTCGGCAGGTTCAGTCATCGTCATGGGCGGCGCGGTCGGCTGCGGCGGTGGCGCACGGGCGGACGTCCATTTATACCGCCGATGCCGCCGGCCTTCCAGCCAAAGCAAGGAGCGGACGAAATCTCTGGGGCATCGGAGGGTGTGACGGATGCCCCACAGTGGTGCTTCCTTGGGGCGCAGGTTTCCAACTCGCGTCCGGTACGCTTTGCTTCGGCGTCGCCCGCACTGGATTAAAACTCGCGGCGCGGGCGACCGGCCTCCCGCCGCCGCGGGCCGACGTACACTTCCTTCCCATGCCCGAGCTGCCCGAAGTCGAGACGGTCGTCGCGACGCTGCGGCCGCGGTTGGTCGGCCGCACCCTGGTCGTCGCCGGCCTGTCCCGCGACGACATCGTCACCCCGTCCACCGCGGATCTGCCGGCCCTGTTGGCCGGGCGGCGGGTGGTCGACGTGTCGCGGCGGGGCAAGCGGATCGTGTTCGCCCTCGACGACGGGTGCCGGTTTTACGTCCACCTCGGCATGACCGGGCAGCTCACGGTCGCGGCGGCCGACGCCGCCGCCCCGCCGCACACGCACCTAGAAATCAAACTCGGCCCCGCGGTACCGGCCGGCGGCTCGGGCCGTGGCGAGGTGCTGCGGTTCCGCGACCCCCGCCGGTTCGGCGGCGTCTGGTGGCTGGGCCCGGACGAGCCGGCCGACCGCGGGATGGGGCCCGAGCCGCTCACCCTCCGCCCGGCCGCCCTCGCGCTGAGGCTGGCCGGCACGGCCCGCGCCGTCAAGGTCGCGTTGCTCGACCAAGCAGTCGTCGCGGGGCTCGGGAACATCTACGTCGATGAGAGCCTGTTCCTGGCTCGGATCCACCCGCTGCGGCCGGCCCGCGGGCTGACGGCTCCCGAGGTCGGGCGGCTCAGTCGGGCGATCAAGCTCACCCTCCGGCGGGCGATCCGCCACCGCGGCAGCACGCTCCGCGACTACCGGGACGCGGACGGCAACGCCGGCGGCTTCCAGTCCCTGCACCGCGTCTACGACCGCGCGGGCGAGCCGTGCCGGGCGTGCCGCACCGCCGTCGCCCGGATCGTGCTCGGCGGCCGATCGACGCACTTCTGCCCAAAATGCCAAGAAGGGTTGTAGTGGGGTGGTGGAGCGATCGGGTGGTGGAGTGGGAATGGGTTGATGGGGTGGACCTCCCGACTACTCCACCACCCCGTCAATCAGCCACTCCTACTTCCCCTCCCACGGTCGCAGCGTGTCCCGGCAGAACGCCCGGACCTTCCCTACCGTCGCGGCCGTCGGCAGCCCGTCGGCGGACGTGGCAGCGGTCAGCCGTAGTACCTTCCGGCCGGCGAGGGCCGCGACGTGCTGGTCCGGGGACGCGTCGTCCAGGTGTTGTTGGAACCCGATCTCGAACGCCCACTTGGCCGCCGGCTGGAGCCACCGGAGCCCAAACTGGTCCGGCCCGAGCCGGGCGGCGACGACCGCGTCCGCGTCCGTCACGGGGTCGGCCAGCACGACTGCGACGATCCCGGCGTCACGCCCGGCGGCGAGGGACGCGGCGTTCGCCCCGGTCCCGAGCCCGACGACCGCGATCCGGGTCGGGTCTACGAACGGGTGCCCGCGCAGCAGATCGACGGCCGCCCGGACGTCCAGCGCCTCGTTCAGCCCGAACGTCTGGGCGGCGGGCGCGGGGGTGCCGGTCCCGCGGAGCCCGACGGACAGGACCACGATCCCGTCGTCGTGCAGCGGGCCGACGAGCGGGAGCACCTGGGTGGGGCTCCGGCCGAAGTCGTGGACGAGCACGACGGCCGGGTGCCGCTGGCGGAGCAGCCGGTCCTTGTGCAGCATCACGCGGCGGGCGTCGACAACTGGGACAATCCACCCGCCGAGCCACACCCCGTCCTCGGCCGGGAATGCGACCGGGTCGTGGTACACGTCCGACGGGGCGGATTCGGCGGCGGCCGCAGCGGCCGGCGGGTGGGTGCCGCTGAACACGAGCGTGGACGCGACCAGCGCGACCAGGGCCGGGGCGAACACCAGCCGGTACCCGACCGCTCGGACGGCCCGGGACGCCCGCCCGGCCGGGCGCGCCGTCGATGGGTCGGCCCCGTCCGCGGCTGGCGTCGCCGACCGGCGGGCGAGGGGGCTGCTGAGCAGCGCCCTCGCCGTCCACCGCAGGCCGCGGGCGGCCCCCCGCACCCACCGCTGCCGTCGTTGACGGGCCGGGCTGTCAGCCTCCGGGGGCACGTCCTGCAGGAACAACGGGTCCATCACGGGACGCTGCATCGACGGGCGGTGACTCATACGCACACCTGGCAGGATGGGGAAGACGCCCCGAGCAGGACGTACGATTCCGGCGACCCGCGGGCCACCCCGAACGCGGCGCGCCGGGTCCCGGCGGTGCGGGCACGGCGCGGCTTAAAGCCCCGGCCACGCGATAATTGAGCGCAAGCGAGCGACGGCGCCCGAACTGGCGTTGGCCGACTCGGGGGTGACCCGGCCGTGGCCGATTCTTGATTCGCCCGAACCCCACCCGTATCTTCGCCGTCTGATAACCGGGCCGACCCACGGTCCGGCCTGCTCGCCGACGAGCGCCCCCTTTCCCTGTGGCCGGCATGGACGCCGGCCGAACGCCCGCCCGGGCAAGGTCACGGATGGCCAAGCGCAAGAACTCCACCGCCCTTTTCGAAGTGATGGCCGCGTCGCGGGCCGCCCGCATGAAGGCGGACGCCGCCCCCGCCCAACCGCTGCCGCCGCCGGCCACCGCCGCGTCACGCGGGTCCGCCACCCGGTCGCCGTACGCCCCGCCGCCTGGGGTGGCGCGGGCGGCTTCGGCCGGGCCGACCGTTTCGTCGGCGGTCGTTGCCATGGCCCGCCGTTGGGCGGCCGGCCTGGCCGAGCGGGGCCACCA
>JAQGHJ010000201.1 GCA_028288905.1 Phycisphaerales bacterium
GCCGTGGCGGCCGGTGCCGGGGCGGACGCCGGGGCCTCGCCCCGCGCCGCCGCGATCAGCGCCATACGGGCCGTCGCCCGATCGATGAAGAACGCGTTCTCCTCCCGCTCGCCCTTGTTCTGGTCGAGGTCGGCGAACTTCTTCACCACCTCGCTCGCCTGACGGTGCAGGGCGTCCATTTTGTCCGGTTCAGCCACCAATTCGTCGAGGGCGTCCTTGGAGAACCCGGCTGGGAACGCCTTCGACTCCGCCTCGCCCGGGATGTAGTACTTCAGGTCGAGCGCCTGGTACCGGGCGCGGGCCTGACGGTACCGGTCGGCCGCCTCGGTCAGCAGGGCTTCGCGCTTGCCGGGGTCGGTCGCGGCGGCGGCGGAGAGGTACGCCAGGTCCCCGGCCGTCATCAGCTCGTCGCCGGCGAGCGTGAGCACGTGCGACCCGTAGTCCTGGAGGCGGCGGATGCCCTCGGTCCGGTCGTTCATGTGCCGGGAGAACTCGGCCCGGGCGTCGCGGGCCAACCGGTGGGCCAGCCCGAACGAGTACAGCGCCTCGGCCACGTCGGCCCCGGCGGCCGGTCCGGTCGCCGCCGCGCCCGGCGGGAGCTGGGCGGTGGCCGCCGTCCGCAGGAACCGCGTCGGCGCCACCGGCTTGCCGTACGCCCGGGCCTCGGCCGCAAGGGCCCGCTCCCACTCCTCCTCCATCCACCCGCGGAGCTCGAGCGCAGGCCGGCTGTCGACGACGCTCGGGCCGGACTGGGCCGGACGTTGGCCGGTCAGGTTCATCAGCACCTGTGCCCGCTTGCCGTAGTTGAACCCCAGCGCCAGCGGCGACAGGCCGGACGGGAACGGCCCGTACGGGGCGAGGTACTGCATCTCGCTGCCGTCGTTCCACCCGTGGTACACGAACCGCACGTCCACCCGGTCGGCCAGCAACGGGTCGAGCTTGCGGGCCTCCGGCTCCGGCAGGCTGATCGTCATCTCGGCCGCCCCGGTCGGTACCGTCAACTGGTCGGGCGGCAGGGCGACGCCGGCTTTGGCGGCGGCCGCCTTGACCCGCTCGAGTTCGCGGACGGCCAGGACGACCTTCGTCGTCAGCCCGGCCGGCCGCGGGTTCCGCGGCGTGACCAGCTCCGGCAGCAGCGACCCGTCCTTCTCCAGAAGCGGCGCCAGCCGCTGTTGGAGGGCGCCGACACCGCGCGGGGCCGCCCCCTCGCGCCACTTCGTGTCCGCCCGTACCTGTTGGCGGTAGTACACGCTGTCCGTCGTCGTCGTGCCCAGCTTGTGCTGGTACAGCTGGTTCAGCCCGAGCAGGATGTTCAGGTTGTTCGGCCGGGACTGGTCGACCTTCTCCCCATACCGGACGGCGTCGAGGATGACGGCGTACTTGTTCGGCAGGCTCGCCAGCTGGGCGCTGATGTTGTACGCCTTGTTCCACATCTGGAAAAGGTGGACCGAGTCGAACTCGGGCTGGAGCAGGCGGATCAATTCGATCTTCGTGTCGAAGTCCTCCAGGTCCCGCTCGTTCTTCTGGTTCTCGCTGCTCGTCCAGAGGAACATGACGAGCGGGCCGCGGAGCCCGCCGAGCAGCAGGACCAGGAAGTAGCTGTCGAGGCTGCCGAGGGACGGCCCGCCGGACACGGCGGCGGCCGTCGCGGCGGCGTTGCCGGTCGCGGCGCTCCCCGACCCGGCGACCGGCGCGTAGGGACCGGTCAGGTACGCCTGGGTTTGGAGGGCAAGCGCCCACTGCCGGGCCAGCCCGGCGACGGCCAAGCTACCCGCCAGCACGCCGACCAGCCCGGCCCGGCTCGCCCGGGCGAGCTTGGCCCGGGCGGCGGGCGGGCCACCGCGGCTGCCGACCGGGGCGACCGACGATGCGGGAACAACGGGGGTGGGGACGACGGCTTGGCTCACGGGGCCACCTCCTTGTTCCGCAGCACGAGGTACGTCAGCAACACCAGCGGCACCCCGTACACCAGCAGTTCCCGCAGCGCCCGGAGCACCTTCGTCGCCGGGATGCTCACCCCGCGGTCAATGTCCTCCAGCACCGGGAACCGGTCGACGTTCGGCAGCACCGGCGCGACGTTCCGCAGGACGGCCGACAGCGCTTCGAGCCCCTCGGTCACCGCCTGGTTCTTCGACGGGTCCCGGAGCCGGAACAGCTCGCCGGCGACCTGCCGGCTCGCCCCGGCGCTGAGCGACTCGCCGAGCTGGTCGACGCCCCACCGCCCCAGCAGCAACAGCACGGTCAGCACCACCGCGATCGGCCAGCTCAGGAACGTCGACGTGAACACCGCGATCGTCACGACGAGGGTCGACAGCAGCCAGAGCACGAACAGCCCTTTGGCCAGGTTCAGGACGAACGCGTGCTCCGCCTGCACGAGCGCGACGGACGGGACCGTGGCGGTCAGCCCGTGCAGCCCCAGGTGCTGGCCCGGCGTGAGCCCGCGGACCATCACGTCGAAGTCCCCGCCGGCGACCGCGTCGGCCGGCACCCGCAAGTCGACCTGCCGGCTGCTCTCGGGCTCGAACAGGACCGGCTCGCTCACCGCGCCGGACTTGAGGTTGCGGACCGTCAGGGCGACGACCGAACTCTTGTACTTGTCGGCGTCGAGGTCGCCGCCGCGGTCAATGTTCACCTTCGTCTGGAGCGCCACGCGGCCGTCGGTCCCGGGCGTGACGTCGCCGGCCCCGCGGAACGCGTACACGGCGATCCCGCCCGTCCCCTCCTCCGGCGGGCGGCCGAGGATCTGCATCCCGACCCGTCCGACCCGGGAGTAGAAACGCGGGCCCGGCGGGGTCGACGCGTGGGCGACCGCCCCGTCCGCCGGCAGCTCGGTCGGCTCCTTGTCGCTCGACGCGACAGACATTAGCGCCTGGCCTGTCTTCGGGTCGACCACGACCAGTTGGAGCGGGGTTGGGCCGGCCCCGTACTCCAGGGTCGGGGTGGACGGGGTCACCTCGACGTTGAACCGCCCGGCGGCCAGCAGTTCGTTCATCCCCGGGTCGGGGGCGATCGGGGCAACAAACACCTGCGGGCCGCCCGGTTGCCACCGGCGGTCCGGCCGGGCGAACACCTGGTTCTGGGCCGACAGGTTCGCCGCCGCGACCGGCTTGCCGGTGGTGGTCGCGCGGGCGGCGAACGTCAGCCGGGGGACCGGCATCGCCGGGCCGGTCGTCGGCATGGCCGGTCCGATCGCCTGCTGCCCGACCATCGGGTGCAGCCCCTGCTCGAGTTCCTTGCGCTCGTCCTCGGTCGCCTGCTTGCGGACGTCGATCGCGAACGTGGCGACCAGGGCCGGCACCCCGCCGCCGTTCACGGCCGCGACCAGCTTTTCCTTGTCCGCATCCGACAGGGCGAACGGGACGACCATGAAGTTCGGCTGGGCGCCGGCCATCCAACGGGTGCCGTCGGCGGTGGGCTCGCGGCCGTAGATCTGCAGGTCGTCCGGCCAGCGGACGGCCTTGGTCCCCAGCAGCCCCGCGTCGGCATACCGTTGGAGCCGGGCCCGGGTCCCCGGCGCCAGCTTCTCGCCCGGAGCGGCCGCCGCGTCGGCCGCCAGCGACGAGCGGATCTGCCGGCCCAGGGCCCACGCCCGGACCTCGAGGTACCCGAACGTAAACGTCCCCATGATCAGCAGGATCAGCGCGCTGACGGCCGCGAACCCGATCACCTTCCCGAGCACGATCTCCAGCCGGGTCGTCGGCTTCGTGACGATCGTGAAGATCACCCGGCTCTCGATCTCCTTCGGCAGGTTCGTGCAGGCCAGGATGACGGCCGCGACGACGACGATCAGCCCGGTCGCGAACAGGCAGTACTTCGTCGTCTGGCGGACCGCGTCCTCCGCGTCGAGCGGCCGCGTGAGCTGCGTGACGGCGACCACGCCGACGACCGCCAGCGGGATGACCCACAGGATCCGCCGGCGGATCGACTCGGCGAAGCACACGCCGGCGATCGCCCGGACCCGGCGGAACCGGAACCGGGAAACGTCGCGCCACCCCAGCGCCAGCACGGCGAGGGCGACCAACGCCGCGGCCGCGACGACGACGCCGTCCTTCCAGTCCGCGTTCTGAGCTACTTGGGCAAGGGAGAGCATCGCTATGAACCTCGTTGCCGCCGGACCTGATGGGCCCGCGTTACCGGGACGGCCGCGGGTCGTCGCTTTGCGGTTTCGCGACGGAGCCGATTTTTGTCCGCGTCGCGAATCGGCGAAACGCCGGACGGGCGGCCAAGACGAAATGACGGGATCGATTCGCCGGCTCGTCCAGCGTTTTCCGGAACGTCTTACCGGAAACGCGTCAGTGCTTGCCGTTGCCGTTGGCCGCCCCGGCCGTCGGCGCGAGCACGTCCGAGCTGACGCTCGACGTGCCCGGGCGGGTGTTCTCATTCACGATCCGGATGAACAGGTCCTCGAGCGTCGTCGTCGGGTGGGTGATCTGAGCGTCCCGCACGCCGAGCCCCGCCATGAACTGCCGGACCTCTTCGACCTGCCGGTCGTCCAGCCCGCGGGTCTCGATCTGCGTGACGTCCTTCACTTGGACCAAGTCCTTCACCTGCCCGAGCGTCTGCATCCGACCGCGGAACAGGATCGTGATCCGGTCGCACACGTCCTGCACGTCCGCCAGCAGGTGGCTGCACAGCAGCACGGTCTTGCCCTGCTGCTTGAGCGACAGGATCAGGTCCTTCATCTCACGGGTGCCGATCGGGTCAAGCCCGGTCGTCGGCTCGTCGAGCAGGATCAGTTCCGGGTCGTTGATCAGCGCCTGGGCCAGCCCGATCCGCCGGGCCATGCCCTTGGAGTACTCGCGGAGCTTCCGCTTGCGGGCCTTGGAGTCGAGGCCGACGGTGTCGAGCAGGGCCGGGACCCGCCGTTTCAGCTCGTCCTTCGGGATCTTGAACAGCTTGCCGTAGAACTGGAGCGTTTCCTCGCCCGACAGGAACTTGTAGAGGTACGACTCCTCCGGCAGGAACCCGATCTTCTCGTTGATCTCCGTGCTGCCGGCCGGGTGGCCGAGCACCCACCCCTTGCCTTGGGTGGAGAAGATGAGCCCGAGCAGCAGCTTGATCGTGGTGGACTTGCCCGAGCCGTTGGGGCCAAGCAGGCCAAACACTTCGCCCTTTTTAATCGTGAGGTTGAGGTCCTCGAGGGCGCGCACCTTATCGCG
>JAQGHJ010000218.1 GCA_028288905.1 Phycisphaerales bacterium
TCCATCCGTCCATCCGGATATTAGGAAATAAGACGAGGGAGTCAAACGCGGGCTGGGTGGCCGTCGCCGCCGGTCGCCGGCCGATCTGGTAAACTGCCGCGGCCAAGGCTCCGTCCGACCCGCGACCCCTACCCTAACAATTGAGGTGGCGAATGTCCGGCGTCCTCACCCCTCCCATGCCCGCCCCGCAGCACGCGTTCCCCGTCGTTCCGGCGGGGCCGCCCGCGTTCGTCAGCGGCGTCCCGTTCGAGGCCGACCGGGTCGGGGCGGCGGCCGTGTACTGCGCCGACGGCCGGTACGGCGATCAGATGGACGAGTTCCTGCACCTCGGGCTCGGGCTGCCCCGGTACGACCGGATGGCCGTCCCCGGCGGGGCAGCCTGCCTCGCCGACCACATCCAAGCGATGCGGGAACGCGGGGCGCTGGAGCGGCAGCTTCGGTTCCTGATCGAGGCCCACGAGCTGGACCGCGTCGTCCTCATCGCCCACCAGGACTGCGGCTTCTACAAGACGATCCGCTGGCGGAACACGTCCCTGGAGGCCCAGCAGGCCGCCGACCTCGCCCGGGCGGCCGAGAAAGTGCGGACGTATGCTGCGGGGCTGGAGGTCGATGCGTACATCGCCAAGCGGACGGCGGACGGGCGGGTACGATTCGACCTGATTCCGACTATGGCCCGCTGAGTGAATGCTGAACGGGTCGTCGGGCGGGCCCGTCAGTGACACGGGCTTCTAGCCCGTGCGAGCCGGCCCGAAGCCGGAGTCGCCTCGACATCCGCAGGCCCTGAAGTGCTGGTCGTATACGCACGGGCTGGAAGCCCGTGTCTCTGACGGGCCCGCAAGGCCTGCTTCGATTCGCCCACATCACAGCTGGCAGACATCGCCCCGTTTGCGGCCGCCAACAGATTCGCGGTGCCCAGACTACTTCGGATCGCCGGCCTTGATCGAGTACGCCGTCCCGTACACCGCGAAGTCCAGCGGCAGGTCGAGCCGCAGGTTGCCGGCGGCGACGAACTTCCGCTGGGCCGTGTCGACCCGGCTCGTGTCCTGGTGCCCCTGCTCGGCCTTCATGGCCGCCTTGCGGGCGTCTAGGAACGCGTTGAGGTAGGTCGGCTCGTCCCCGCCCTGGGCCGGCGGACGGGCCTTCTTCATCGCCGCCTTGCGGATGCCGCCGAACCCGTTGCGGTCGTTCCCGTCGCCGTGCATGACGAGCGCATCGTAGTAGATGAACTGCCCGAGCTCGTGCAGGCCGTCGGCGGCGGCCCGGTCGACGGCCGGGTCGAAGTAGACGCGATCCCGCTCGCGGTCCTGGGCGTCGCGGAACTTCGGGTCGGTCACGGCGGCCTTCCAGGCCGCCTCGAACGGCTTCCCCAGCCCCGCCTTGGACGGCGTCCCGTCGGCCTTCCGCAGCGCCGGCAGGAACGCCGCCAGCTTGGTGTCCGGTGCCACCGCGGCGTAACGGTCGACCAATTCCAGCATGTCGTGCGTCCGGGAGGTGAACCCGATGATGCCGGCTGTGTAGCCGCGGTTCTCCTTCGCGTTGTGCTCGACGTTGTATTCGATGTAGCCGTACTGGGCGGTCCAGTCGAGCGACGAGTTCTCCGCCGCCGAGACCAGCCGCATCGCGATCTCTTTCTTTGCCGGGTCGCGCAGGCCTTCGGGCCGGGTGGCCGGCCCGGCGGGGTCCGCCGCCGCCGGCGACGCGAGCACCGCAGCCAATAGGGCGAGACTGCCGATGGCGAGCCCAACGACCGGACGTCGAGTTCGATGAAGTCGTGCCACGATTTCTACCTCCGGTGGCCCAGCAGCGAGCGGGCGATTCGAATCGCATTACGCGCCCCAGCCGCATCAGCCTTGGCCGACGAGCCTACGGCGGAAGCATGGATTTGCAATGACGGGGCACCTATGCCCGCGGCACCTCCTGCCGCATCGGCACCGGCCACCCGCCGCGGTCCGGCGGGGCGCCGTCCTGCAGCCGGCGGTTCAGGAACGTCAGGACGGCCTGGGCCTCGGAGATGTCCTCGGCGCTTACGAGCCCGAGGTAGTGGTCGCCGTCGAAGACGGCCACGATCCGCGTCTCCCGGTCCGCCATCACGGCCGTCACCTCGTCGAGCGTGAGCCGGGCGTCGACCTTCGCCACCTGCGGCTCCTCCCGCATCACCTCGGTCACGTACACGTCGTACAGGCTCGGGGTCTCGGCCAGCCACCGCAGCACGTCGTCCCGGGTGACGACCCCGGCCAGCCGCCCGCGGTTCATGACCGCGAAGTCCGGCTGGTAGCTGGTCAGCAACGCCTCGATCACGTGGCTCACCCGGTGGTCGAGCGTCAGCGTGATGGCGGTCTTGTTGTACGCGTCGCCGGCGCGGCGGGTGGCGAGCACCGTGCCCGCCCGCGAGGCGGCGGACTCGGCACCGGCCCCGTTGAAGATGAAGAATGCGATGATCGCCATCAGGAAGTGGCCGGTCATCAGCCCGTACAGCGCCAAACCGACGGCCGCCACCTGCCCGACCCGCGCGGCGATCCGGGTGGCCCGCGGGTGGGGCATGTTGAACGCCAGCAGGGCCCGGAAGATCCGCCCGCCGTCCAGCGGGAACGCCGGGATCAGGTTGAACAGGATCAGCATCGCGTTGGCCGCGAGGAGCAGGGTCAGCATGGCGAACGCCGGGGACGCGTCCGTGGCGGCGATGACCCGGGTCGCCCGGAACACGACGTCGAGCAGGTGGCGGGCGTCCCCGCCGGTCGCCAGCCACACGGGGACCAACACCGCCAGAATGGCGACGTTCACCAGCGGGCCGGCGACCGCGATCCACAGTTCCTGCTTCGGGTTCTCCGGGTTCCGCGACATGATTGCGACCCCGCCGATCGGCAGGAGGACAATCTCCCGGACCGGGATGCCGTACCGGCGGGCGACGAGGGCGTGGCCGAACTCGTGCAACGTGACACACAGGAACAGCAGCCCGACGAGCAGCAGGCCGAACACGACACCGGCCACCCGAGCCCCCGGCGGGCCGCCGGCGGACTGGAACCCGACCAGCAGGACGATGAACAGGAAGGTCCAGTGGATGCGGAGGTCGATGCCGAACGGTCGGGCGATGCGAAGCGAGCCAGCCATGAATGCTCCGGTCGGGCGGGGCCGCGGGAAGAGGCGGCCGGGCCTGGTACTGAACGCCGACCGGCACGGTCAGCGGCGAAACGGTGACGCGGGCCGCCCTGTGAGGTGAGCGGCAGGGGAGTTTAGGGAGCGGACGACGGCAGGAACTGATAGCGTCGAATCGAGGAGCCGCTTTATAGCCGGCGGCGAGGGACCGGCCGGCGGGCGAACGCCTAAAACTCTCCGTCGGGTACTCCCTTAGCCGCGGCGGTCGGTGGCGTGTACTCTTCCCGGCTCGCGAACCCTACGCGGCCGCCGCCCGTGGCCGCCGGCCGGCCTGCCGCCCGCGGCCGTCGCCGCGCCCAGCCGGACGCAGACGGACCCCAGCACCCCGAACGGCCCTCCCGCATGATCTCTCTCTGGATCGGATTCATCGCCGCCGTCCTGGCCCTGATCGCCCTGGACCTGTTCGTCTTTCACCGGAAGGACAAGGTGGTGTCCGTCCGCAGCGCGCTGAAGTGGTCGGCGTTCTGGGTCGCGCTGGCCGTGCTGTTCAGCGGCGGCATCTACTGGATGTACGACCACCACTGGCAGGGGCTGGGCACCGCGGCGACGGCCCTGCACCCGCGGGGGCTAAACGGCCCGCAGGCGGCGGTTGTGTTCCTGACCGGGTACGTGCTGGAGCTGTCGCTCAGCGTCGACAACCTGTTCGTGATCGCGGTCATCTTCGGGTACTTCGCCGTCCCGCCGAAGTACCAGCACCGGGTGCTGTTCTGGGGCATCATCGGCGTGCTGGTCATGAGGGGCGCTATGATCGGGATCGGGGCCGCCCTCATCGCGCGGTTCCAGTGGGTCCTGTACCTGTTCGGGCTGATCCTGCTGTACACGGCGTACAAGATGGTGTTCGGGAGCGGGGAGTCGGACCCGAAGAACAACCCGGTGCTGCGGTTCGCCCGCCGGTTTTTCCCGGTCACGCACGACTTCCACGGCCACCACTTCGCCATCCGCGAGCGCGACCTGCACGCCGACGAAAAACTGGAGGAGAGCGAAGCCAGCCCGGCCGGCGACGCGACCGGCGGATCAGCCGTGACCGGTGACACTGCCCCCGTCCCCGCGCCGGCCCGCGGCCGCAACCGTTGGGTGCTGACGCCGCTGGCCCTAGCCCTGATCGTGGTCGAGACGACGGACCTCGTGTTCGCGGTCGACTCGATCCCGGCCATCTTCGGGATCACGGACGACCCGTTCCTCGTCTTCACCAGCAATGTCTGCGCGGTGCTCGGGCTGCGGAGCCTGTTCTTCGCCTTGGCCGGCATCCTGGAGAAGTTCGAGTACCTCAAGCTTTCGCTGGCGGCGATCCTGGCGCTCGTGGGGGTGAAGATGCTGGCCCACCGGTGGCTGCACGACGTCGAGGGGATGAACTTCTACCTGCTCGGCGTCGTCGGGCTGCTGCTGGCGGCCGGGGTGGTGGCGTCGCTCCTCCTGCCCGCGAAGCACACCGCCGCG
>JAQGHJ010000240.1 GCA_028288905.1 Phycisphaerales bacterium
AGCCGCAGGCGTGGGCCGACCAGATGCTGGCCGACGTGGCGGCCAAGCTCCTGCTGTACAAGCTGCCGGTCCAGCCGCTCCGGGCGCAGGTCGGCCCGACGTTCGCCCGGCTGATGGTCAAACCGGGCGACGCGACCGACATCAACAAGGTCCGGAACAAGGCCGCCCAACTGCGGGTGTCGCTCGGCCTGCCGGCCGACCCGCTGATCGGATTCCAGCCCGGGTACGTCAGCATTGACGTCCAGCTTCCCAAACGACGGACGGTCGCCCTCGCCCCCCTGCTGGCCGCCCGGCCCCCCGACCTCGCCGGGCAGACCGCCTTCCCGGCCGGGCAGGACGTGGCCGGCCAGACCCACTGGCTGAACCTGGCCGACCCGTCGAGCTGCCACCTGCTGATCGCCGGCACCACCGGCAGCGGCAAGAGCGAGTTCCTCAAGGTCATGCTCGGGGCGATGGCCCACGGGATGACGCCGAAACAGCTCCAGTTCATCCTCGTCGACCCCAAGCGGGTGACGTTCAACCTGACCGGCCCCAGCCCGTACCTGCTCAAGCCGATCGCCTACGACCAGGACGCCGTCATGCCCCTGCTGGCCGAGTGCGCCGACGAGATGGAGCGGCGGTACGCGGTGCTGGCCGCCCGGCACAAGTCGCACGTCAGCGAACTGACCGGAGCCGACGCGGTCCCGCGCATCGTGCTGATGTTCGACGAGTTCGCCGACCTGATGCACGACCCCGGCGCCCGCAAGGAGATGGAGCCGCTGCTCAAGCGGCTCGGGGCCAAGGCCCGGGCGAGCGGCATCCACCTCGTGCTCGGCACCCAGCGGACCGAGGCGAGCGTCGTGACCCCGCTGCTGCGGAGCAACCTGCCCGGCCGGGTGAGCCTGCGGGTGGCCAGCGAGAAGGACTCGTTGCTGATCCTCGACGCCCCCGGGGCGGCCGAGCTGCTCGGCAGGGGCGACCTGCTCTGGAAACAGGGCGGCGACCTGCTCCGGCTCCAGTCGCCGTTCGTCTCGAACGCCGACCTGGAAGCGCTGCTGAAGGTGGGGGTGCCGGCCGGGCGGTGACGGACGGGTTTCGGCTCCGGAGGTGCACTGGAGTCGTAGGCCGCCCCCCGGGCGGCGTCGGACCGATCGCGGCTATCGCGATTGGGACGCCAGGTACTCGCGGGCCAGTAAGCCGACGTCGAAGCAGCCGGCCGGCAGGTCCACCTGGATCGGCAGGTACTCGATCGCCTGGAGCACTTCCCGGGCGTCCCCGAACCGCCGTTCCGGCCCGGCCAAGCATTGCGACAGGATGCGGACGGTGTGGCTGTCGAGCCCCTGCCCCTCGACCCGCAGCCGGTCGGCGAAGTCGTACGGCGGCCGCTCCAGCCGCTCGACCAGCAACTGGTACCAGACCACCCCGATCGCGAACACGTCGTACTGCCCCAGGTCCGGCTCGGCGAACGGCCGGGACGCCTCCGGCGGGCGGTACATCGACGTCCCCGCCTGGCCCAGGTCCGTGCCTTGAGCCGGCGGCGCGCCCGCCGGCCCGGCCGCCCCGGCGGGCTTGCCGACGGCCGCCGCCGGCTCGGCGATCTCCCCCAGCCCGAAGTCCGTCACCTTCGCCTGCGCGTCGGGCGGGGCCGTCAGCAGGATGTTCCCCGGCTTGAGGTCGCGGTGGTAGACGCCCGCCCCGTGGGCGACGGCCATCGCCCGCACGACGTCGTAGATCACGTCCGCCTTGTCCAGCGGGGCCCGCTTGGCCCTGTCGTCGATGATCCAGTCTTCCAGCGACCCGCCGCGGACGTACTCCAGCGACAGGAACGGGTACTTCTGGCCCGTGACCGTGACGTCGATCAGCTGGACGATGCGCGGGTCGCCGCCGAGCGCGTTGTGCACCCGCATCAACGTCTGGTACTCGCGCCTCACCCACTCCTGCGCGTCGGGCCGCGTGAAGAACTTGAACGCCCGGAGCATCCGCGTCTGCTGGTTGCGGCCGAGCCACACCTCCCCGAACGTGCCCATGCCGAGGAACCGGACGAGCACCCAGTCCGGCTGGCCGGCGATCCGCTCGCCGGGCCGCCGCTTGGTCCCGAGCATGGCGGCCAGCTTCGCCAGCACGTCGCCCTGCCGCAGGACGTAGCTGCTGGCCGTCTCCTGGCTGGACACGACCCCGGCCCCCTTGGACAGGTTCAGCAGGACGGACGCCAGCTCCTCCCGCTTGAGGTTGTCGGCCGGGGTCTTGCCGGGGACGGCCCGGTTGACGATCCCCCACACCTGCCGGGACGGGAGCCGCCCCCACGCCTCCAGCACGGCCCGCGCCTGGGCCGGCGTCAGCCGGGCCTCGAGGCCCGGGATCTGGACGGCGTCGGGGGCCGGTGGCCCCGGCGCGTTGTGGAAGGCCGCCACGAGGTACTTGAGGACCTTCGTGGCGACCAAGCCGCCCGCCGCGCTCGCGGCTCCCGTAGCGATCTGAAACAGCAGTACGTTCGGGTCCACGCGATGCCCCTGGTTACGACCCGCGCGGAGCCGCGGGTCGCGGGGACTTTAACGCGCCGATCCCGACGGAGGAAGATTCCGCCGGTGCCCGCGCGCGACCGCGGCCCGCCAATGCGGGCGACCATGCCGGCACCGGAACGGGCATGTCCCGCCCGCGCCGACGGGGGCCGCATCGCTGATCGAGCAGTTGGGGCTGTACCAGGCGAGGCGGCGGCCTGTTAAGGGACGGCGGCGACCCACGTCGGGGTTGGGCGGGCGGCCCCGAACCTCGACAGGCTGCCCTGCGGCGGGTGAGCCACCTCGGCCTGGAGCGGGGGGCATGCTTCGTGCAAACGGACGACGATTGTATAGACCCGCTGCTGCGGGTCCGGCAGCGGATGACCGTCCGGCCCCGGCGCACGCGGCACGGCGGCGAGACCGTGCGGAGTGCGGCGGCGGCCACCGGTAAGGCCGTCGCCCGCCAAGGGCATCGTAACAAGAGGCCGCCGTGCGGGCCCACCTGCTCGCCGCCGCGTGCCCGACCGTCGTCGCGACCGTTCTCCTCATGCTCCCGCCGGGCCTGGCCGCTGGCGCT
>JAQGHJ010000254.1 GCA_028288905.1 Phycisphaerales bacterium
GTCAGGTCGCGCCGTACTACGTTCGCCACGGGCATGAGTACATGCCCGTGCCACCCCAACCGGGCCCGCCCGCTCACACGTGCAGGTGCTCCTCCACCACCTCGGCCGTCAGCCCGCTCGTCGCGCCCTCGGCCACCACCCGGCCGCGGTTCATCACGTAGAACGCGTGGCCGAACTCCTTGACGAAATCCAGGTATTGCTCGACGAGCACGACCGTCATCCCCCGCTCGGTCACGAGCATCCGCAGCACGTGCCCGATCTGCTGGATCACGTTCGGCTGGATGCCCTCGGTCGGCTCGTCCAGCAGCAGCACCTTCGGGTCGCCGGCCAGCGCCCGGCCGATCGCCAGCTGCTGCTGCTGCCCGCCGGACAGGTCGCCGCCGTTCCGCTTGGCCATCTGCTTCAGGACGGGGAACAGCTCGAAGATCTCGTCCGGGATCGTCCGCTTGCCGTCGGTCCGGGCCTGGAGCCCGACCCGCAGGTTCTCCTCGACGCTGAGCTTCGGGAAGATCTGCCGGCCCTGCGGCACGAGCGCGATGCCGGCCTTGGCCCGCTGGTTGGCGGCCAGCTTGCTCACGTCCCGCTCGCCGAGGTTCACCGACCCGGCCGAGTGTCGGCTCAGCCCCATGAGCGTCCGCATGAGCGTCGTCTTGCCGACGCCGTTGCGGCCGATCACGCACGTGACCTGCCCGGGGGCGAACCGCATGGTCACGTCCCGGAGGGCCTGCACCATGCCGTAGGAGAACGAGATGTTGTGGGTGGCGAGCATTCTACAGCGAGTCCTTTGTCCCTTGTCATTGGTCCTTGGTCCTTTGTCACGGGTCCGGGCGGTCCTGCAGGCGCGGGTGCGCGGCAGGCGGCTCCCGCTAATGACAAAGGACCAATGACAAAGGACAAATGTTGCAGTTGGGCTTACCGACCCAGATAGGCTTCGATCACCTGCGGGTCGGCCGACACCTCGTCGATCGAGCCTTCGGCCAGCACCTTGCCCTCGTTCAGTACCGTCACCTTGCCGCCGAGCCGGCGGACGAAGTCCATGTCGTGCTCGATCACGATGATCGTGTGCGTCCCCCGCAGCTCCAGCAGCAGGTCGGCCGTCATCCCGGTCTCGTGGTCGGTCAGCCCGGCGGCCGGCTCGTCGACGAGCAGCAGCTTCGGCTCGGCCACGATCAGCATGCTGATCTCCAGCCACTGCCGCTGGCCGTGGCTCAGGTACCGGGCCTGGGTGTTGAGGGCGTCGATCAGGTGCACGCGGCGGAGGATCGCGATGATCTTGTCCCGCTGCTCCGACCGCTCCTTGCCGAACAGGTTCGGGAACACGGCCCGGCGGCCCGGCAGGGCCAGCTCCATGTTCTCGTACACGGTCAGGCTGTCGAACACGGTCGGGGTCTGGAACTTCCGCCCGACCCCGAGCCGGGCGATCGCGGCGTCGGCCAGGTGCGTCGTCTCGGTCCGGTGGAAGAAGATCCGCCCGGACTTCGACCGGCTCTTGCCGCTGATCACGTCGCAGAGCGTGGTCTTGCCCGCGCCGTTCGGGCCGATCACGACCCGCAGCTCGTTGAAGTGGACGCCGAACCGGGTGATGTCCAGGGCCTTGAACCCGTCGAACTCGACCTTGACGTCCTTCAGGAAGACGGCGTTGGAATCGACGTCGTCGAACTCGACGGGCGGGTTGCCGGGGATCGTGCCTTGCATAGCAGTTGCCTTCCAATCACGCCTTGACGGCCACTTTGGACGGAACGCCCATCGGTACCCTACGAAGGGATCGCCAGCGGTCGCCAGCCGTGATGCGGGAAATCGCTCGGATGGAGATCGGCACGATCAGGATCGCGATCAGCAGGATGTACTTCCATCGAACGAGCAACGGATCGGACGTGGCTACCAGATACCTACAGCCGACCAGCCCGACGTGGAACGCGAGCGCCGAGCCGAGGACGGCCAGATACGTCCCCTTGCGACTGACGAACCACGCGCCAGCCGCGAACACGATAACTGGGATGAGTGACACCAGGAGCGATGGCCCGTTCGTCGGCAGGATTGCCCCGAATGCAACGCCGAGAACTCGAGACGCGATGATGGCAATGCCAACGGTCAGCCATCCCGCCTGCCGAACGGCCAGGAGCACCACGTAGCCGATTACAGCCACCACTACGGCCGACTTTAGTCCGCCCCACAACCAAGCCGGCACGCGAGACTCGGACGCCAATGAGTTCGGCCAAAGCCCGAGGACTTCAGTCATCGTGAATGCTGCGACGGCGGCGACCGGAACGGCTGCGAGGGCAATGGCACCGGGATTGGCCGCACCGTCAATCTCCGCCTCGATCTTGTCCCACAGCCCGACGAACCCGTCCGGGAAGAACAGCACGACGGCCACGAACAGCCCGCCGTACACGAACGGCCACACCGCCGGCAGGTCCGAGCTGAGCGTGCTCTTGAGGGCCATCACCAGCACCGCCCCGAACACCGCCCCCCACAGCCGCCCGCGGCCGCCGACGGCCACCAGGATGACCACCTCGATGCTCGCCGCCACGTCCATGTTCTGCGGGGTCAGGATGCCGACCTGCGGCGGGTACAGCATTCCGCCGACCGCCCCGAGGACGGCCGCAAGCGTGAACGCGAACACCTTGAACGCGTACGGCTTGTACCCGGCGAAGTACAGCCGCATCTCCTTGTCCCGGATCGCGACCATCACCCGCCCGGCCCGGCTGGCGACGACCACCCGGCACAGCACGTACCCGCCGGCGACGCACGCGGCCGTCAGCAGGTACAGCTTGACGATCCACCCCCGCTCCTGGCTGAACGCCTTGGAGAAGTTCGTCAGCCCGTTCGTCCCGCCGAGCAGCATCTCGTTCTGGCACACGAGCAGCCACGTGCCCCACGCCACCGCTTGGGTGATGATCGAGAAGTACACCCCGCGGACCCGGCTGCGGAAGATGAAGAACGCGAACACGCTCGCCAGGGCGGCCGACGCGACCAACCCGGCCAGCACCGCGAACGCCCCGGACTGGAACGGCTTCCAGAACGGCGGGAGCGGGTCCTTGCCGGGGCCGTAGTACACGAAGCTGAGGAACTGCGGCACCTCGTACACCCCGCCGCCGGCCGGCAGGCTCATGTGCATCGCCATCGCGTACCCGCCGACGCAGAAGAACAGCGCCTGGCAGAGCGACAGCAGCCCGGTGTACCCCCACACCAGGTCGGCCCCGAGGGCGACGAGGGCGAAGCACAGGTACTTGCCGAGCAGCTGCACCTTGTAGTCGGGCACGACGCCGCCCGCGTTCAGCAGCGGGACGCCGACGAAGAAGAACCCGACGATCGCGACGGCCGTGAACAGCCGCAGCTTGGCGACGGCCGGCGTCGGCGGGTTGCCGATGGCCGGGTTCGCCAAGGGCGGGGCGGCGGCCTCTGGTACGATTGGGTCACGCATCGGCCACCCGTCCTTTCGGCGGGAACAGCCCGCTCGGCCGCCACTGGAGGAACACGACCACGCCGGCCAGCACGAGCACCTTCCCGAGCACCGACGCCGTCGACGCGAACGCCTTGAACGACCCGAGCAACGGCTCCAGGTAGTTCCCGACCGCCCCGAGCCCGAGCCCGGCGATGATCGCCCCGGCCAGCTTCCCGACCCCGCCGACCACCACCACCATGAAGCTCGACACGACGTAGTCCTGGCCCATGCCGGGGTTGATCTTGTCGATCATCGGGACGACGACGCCGGCCATCCCGGCCAGCCCCGCCCCGAACGCGAACGTCAGCGCATCCACCCGCCGGGTCGGCACGCCGAGCGCGGCCGCCATCTGCCGGTTCTGGGTCGTGGCCCGCAGCAGCAGACCGAGCCGGGTCTTGTTCACCAGCAGGTACACGACCGTGATGCACAGGACGCAGTAAACGATCGTCCAGAGCCGGGCCCGGTTCAGCTGCAGGTCGGCCGCGACCTCCATCGACCCCTGCATCCAGGTCGGGGCGGCGTACGAGACGTTGTCCCCGAATTGCACCCGAGCGGCCTGGATCAGGATGTACCCGACCCCGATCGTCGCCAGCAGCGTCTCGACCGTCCGCCCGTACAGGTGGCGGATGACGAGGAACTCGGTCAGCAGCCCGATCGCCCCGGCCACCAGGAACGCGGCCGGCACGGCCAGGATCGGGAAGTAGTCGTAGCTGTTCGGGAACGCCCCCTTGAACCACGTCGCCACGGCGTACGTGGTGAACGCCCCGACCATCATGAACTCGCCGTGGGCCATGTTGATGACGCCCATCAGCCCGAAAATGATGGCGAGGCCCAGCGCCAGCAGCACGTAGATGCTGCCGGTCGACAGCCCGGCGAACGTGTACTGCACGAGCCGGACCTTCCGCTGGTACCCCTCGGCCTTGGCCAGGTTCGGCTCGACGGCGGCGGCCAGCTCCTGGTCGCCGCTGCGGACGGCGGCGTCGTACAGCTTGCGGAGCATGTTCGACGCCCGGGACGTGCCGAACGCGCCGAGCTTGTCGGCGGCGGCCTTGCGGGCGGGGGCGTCGCCGAGCACGGAGTCAGTCAACGCCTTCGCCTCGTTCAGGGCGGGAGCGAACTGGCTATTCGGTTCCTTGGCGAGCTGCTTGTCGAAGGCGGCGGCGTACTTGGGGAGCTCCTCGGCGTTCTTCTCGATCGATTCGAGGGAGTCGGCGAACAGCCCGATCTCGCGGGCCAGGGCGGCCCGAGCCGCCACCGGGGCCCGGACCGCCGCCGGCAGGGTGGCCGGCTCCGCCCCGAGGGCCTTGTCCGCCGTCGCGGCGTCGGCCAAGACGGCCTTTACCTTCGCGACGGCGGCCTTGCTCGGGACCGGGGCGAGCAGCCCGGCCGGCTTGTCGGCCAGCGCCGCGTCGACCGCCGCG
>JAQGHJ010000283.1 GCA_028288905.1 Phycisphaerales bacterium
GTGTTCAAGGGCACGATCGCCAACTACCTGAAGCAGAACAACGTCGAGCTGACCGAGTACGCCCGCGTCGAGGTCGGACAGGGCTGAGCGGGTCGCGCCGGATCGGCGCGGCCGGCCTGCCTTTGAAGTGGATTACCAACGGAGAGGGGCGGCCCCCAGCGGGGGCCGCCTCTCTCTCGCGTTTCAGATCCCGCTGTGATTCGAAGTCGACCTCCGGGCCCCTCTCCCTCCAGGAGAGGGTTGGGGTGAGGGCGAACGTCGGAACGGCCCCGCGTGTTCGCGAGGCCCGCTGGCCCGTCACCGGGCGGCCGTCGCGACGCGCTTCCCCGCCAGCCCGTTCACCGCGTTGGCGACGTTCAGGATCCCGCCCGTCGTGCTCGACCCGACGAGCTTCGCCGTCTGGTCGGCCCCGGCCAGCAGGCGGCTCTTGAGCTGGGCGGCCGTCAGCTTTGGGTTCAGCGACAACATCAGGGCGATCGTGCCGGTCACGTGCGGGGTGGCCATCGACGTGCCGGTGTCCGTCCGGTACGTCCCGCCCCGCCAGGTGCTGTAGACGCTTGTGCCGGGCGCGGCGATGTCGACGCTCTTGCGGCCGTAGTTCGTGTACGCCGCCAGGTCCCCCGACTTGTCGGTCGCGGCCACGGAGATGATGTTCGGCAGGTCGAAGCTCGCTGGGTAGCTGGCGAGCCAGGACCGGTCGTTGTCGGCCGTGTCGTTGCCGGCGGCGAACACGGTCAGCATGCCCTTGCCGTTGGCGTACTTCACGGCGTTGTAGATCGGGTCCCCGACCGACCCGCCGCCGTTGCTGTAGCTGTTGTTGGCCACCCGCGCCCCGACGTCGGCCGCGTACCGGATGGCGGCCGCGATCGCGGTCAGCGTCGCCCCGTCCGTCGGGCTGTCGCCGAACACCTTCAGCGCGACCAGGCTCGCCTTCCACACCACCCCGGCCACGCCCCGCTTGTTGTTCCCCTCGGCCGCGATCACGCCGGCCGTGTGGGTGCCGTGCCCGTCCGGGTCGATCGGGTTGTTGTCGTTGTTGGCGAAGTCCCACCCGACGATGTCGTCGACGTACTTGTCGTTCGGGTTGTTCTTGCCGTTGATGCCGTCGGCCCACCCGCCGGTGCCGTCCGGCTTCCACTTGGCCAGCAGGTCGCCGCCGTCGATGTACCCGTTCTTGTTCCCGTCCGCGACCCGGCCCTTGTTGGCCGTGGCGTTCAGGTCCCAGAAGCTGATCCGCTTGTCCCCGTCGGTGTCCTTCAGCTTGCCCTTGAGCGCGGGCGGGATCTCGGCCTGGTTGATCCAGACGTTCTTGTACAGGTCGGGGTGGGTGTAATCGATGCCCGTGTCCACGTGCCCGACCAGCACGGCCGCGCTGCCGGTCCCCTTGGCCCAGGCGGCCGGGGCGTTGACCCCCTTCAGGTTCCACTGTTGGGCGTACGCCGTGTCGTTCGGGACAACGGCCGACCACAGCTCGCGCGGCTCCAGCCGCTCGACCTCCACGACGGCCGCGCCCGACCGCCCCCGGTCGCGCCTCGCTCCGTGGTCACCGCACGCCTCGAACGTCTGACCATCACCCATTCAATTGCTCCACGTCCGCCCGCCGAGCCGGGCGGGGAAACACCTAAATTTCACCGGGTCCGGTTTTCCCGGCGGTAATGCGGCACCCTTGGCTTAGCGACTTCTCGAGGGACCCTGGCGTCAACCACCTACCGGCGTGCCCAAACACACCATGGCTACGCCGGCAACGGATGGAAGGATCGTCCGCCGTCCGCTCCGCGACTGTATCACCTACTCGACCCTGCAAGTGACGAAGCCTGCCGCATTAACAGTTTTTCTGCAGCAGACCTCGGTTCCCGCAACGAGCTCTTGAAGGCCCCTCGAGCCGTCACAAACGTTACATTTTGCCTGCCCGACCGAACCCAGGCGGTGTCCGTGGCGTCATTGCTGTTGTGACGTTTCAGGAAGGCCCGCTGGGCCGGGTGTTTGTGCCCGTTCAATACGAGACGGATAACGTCAAGCGGATTACTGGCCGGGCCGAAATCAGGGAACCGGCTGTGTTGCCGGACGGTTGGTAAGGCCACCTCCCGCACCCGCGTGACGGAGACACCGGTTCGCCTCGGACCCACCGGCAGGTGATCCCCCGAAGCGATGCCCGAATGCGGCCGGCCAGTCCGTCCGATAACCGCACGGACGGTGTTTGTGGGGTATGGTGTGACGGCCCGCCCGGCTGTTCCCGCTCCACTTTTTTCCGCCGGCCGGCCGATAACCGACTAACCACCCTGTCCCGCCCCACGCCGCGCTCGTCGCGCGGCGGGCGCGGCCGAACGACCTTGGTCCCCCAGTACTCGCGGAGAGCTGAACCCCATGACGACCCGCCGCTCGACCGACTCTCGCCGGATGGAAGTTCGACCCGCCGCGCCCCGCCGTGCCGTTGCCGCCGCCGTCCGCCGGTGCGCGGCCGAGGCCCTGGAGGACCGCCGGCTGTTCGCGGTCGGACTCGTCAGCGTTGGGCTGGGCGGCGCCCCGGCCAACGGGGACTCGTCCGAGGCGTCGGTCAGCGCCGACGGGCACCTCGTCGTGTTCACCAGTTTCGCCAGCAACCTGGTCGACGGGGACACGAACAACAAGTCGGACGTGTTCCTCCGGGACACGGTCGCCGGCACGACGACCCTGATCAGCCGGAACCCGACGAACGGCGAGATCGGCAACGCCGACTCGATCCAGCCGGTCATCAACCAGGACGGGACGTACGTCGCGTTCGTCAGCCGGGCGAACAACCTGTTGTCCGGCGACGGGACCGACGGGAACGACGTGTTCCGGTACAACATCGCGACCCACGCGCTGCAACTGGTGAGCGCCAAGGACGCGGCCGGGACGCAGTTCCCGGGGAACGCGTCGAGCGAGCCGACGATCTCGAAGGACGGCAACCTGGTGTCCTTCACCACGTTCGCCGGCAATCTGGGGGTGATCGACACCAACAAGGCGAACGACGTGTTCGTCCGGAACATGGGGTCGACGACCGCGTTCGCCGGCACACCCAACGCCCTGGCCCCCGGGGCGAACCGGCTCGTGAGTGTGGCGACCGGCGCGGCCGTGACGACCGGGAACGGCCTGTCGTTCGACTCGTGGATCAGCGAGGACGGGCGGTACATCTCGTTCCGGTCCGACGCGAGCGACCTGGTGGCCCCCGGGGTCGACGCCAACAACGTCCGGGACACGTACCTCCGGGACGTCCAGACCGGGACGACCACGCTGGTCAGCGTGAACCAGGCCGGGGTGGCGGCGAACGCCGCGTCGGACTCGAACTCGGTGAGCGGGAACGGGCGGTTCGTGTCGTTCCAGAGCAAGGCGACGGACATCGTCGGGAACGACGGGAACGGGGACGCCGACGTGTTCCTCCGGGACACGTTGACGAACACGACCCGGCTGCTGAGCGTGAACCGGTTCGGGACGAGCAGCGCCGGCGGGCTGAGCGAGTTCCCGGCCATGAGCCAGGACGGCGGGTACGCGTCGTTCAGCAGCTACGCCCCGGACATCGTCGCCGGGGACGCCAACGGCCGGGAGGACGTGTTCGTCCGCGACCTCGTCCGCGGCCCGCTGACCGTGCTGAGCGTGAACGCGGCCGGCAAGACCGGGAACGGCCGGAGCTACGACCCGTTCATCAACCGGATGGGCACCCAGGTCGTGTTCACGAGCGACGCCAGCAATCTGACCACCGGGGACACGAACGACAAGCAAGACATCTTCATCGCCTCCGTCGCCCAGCCGAGCGGGACGACGGACAGCGCCGCCCCGACCGCGACGTTCGGGCAGGTGCTGGCGGCCAACCCGGACGCGACCGCGGTCGACTTCACGGTCAACCTCTCCGACGACCAGGCGCTGAACACCGTGTCGGTCGGCAACCTGACCGTCGACCGGACGGCGAGCGGGACGACCACCGCCGCGTCGTTCCCGGCCACGCTGGTCAGCGTGGTCGGGACCGGCACGTCGGCCGTCGCCACCTACCGGGTCACGCTCCCGTCCGCCGCGTCGGCCAACACCGGCAGCTACGTCGTGAACGTCCCGGCCGGGGCGATCGTGGACGCGGCCGGCAACGCGCTGGCCGCCGGCGTCCTGCCCGCCGCGGGCGGGGCCGCCGGCCCGACGTTCGTCCTGAGCTCCGGCGGGACCGGCACCCCGACCGACCCGTCCAACCCGACCGGCGGCAGCACGGTCGGCGACCCGAACGGCCCGGACCTGCAGATCGTCTCCCCCGGCAAGACTCCGACCGAGGTGATCGGCGGTCGCCGCGGCAGCTTCAAGTGGAAGGTGCTTAACGCCGGCCCCGGCATCCTGAACTCGTCGGTCACGTTCGGCGTGTACGCGTCGGCCGACCAGACGTTCGACGCCGGCGACGTGCAGCTGGCCACGTTCGCCAAGACCCTCAAGAAGGTGAAGGTCGGCAAGGCCAAGGCCCTCAGCGCCAAGTTCACCTACCCGTCGGACCTCGGGAACGGGAACTACTACGTGCTCGTCCGGGCCGACACGGGCAACGCGGTCGCCGAGAGCAACGAGGCGAACAACACCGGCACCAGCGTCGCGACCGTGCTCGTCCGCCAGCCCTTCGTCGACCTCCAGCCAACGAGCGTGGGCAAGCCGACGAAGTTCTCCGCCGGGTCGGCCGCCGACGTGACGGTCGTCGTCAAGAACAACGGGAACGTGCCGTTCAAGGGGGCCGTGCCGATCACCGTCGCCCTGTCCACTGACGGGCTGGTGAACGACGCGAACCGCACGCTGATCACGGCCACCCCGAAGATCGGCGTCGGCAACGGCAAGAGCAAGTCGGTGAAGGTGAAGTTCACCCTCCCGACCGACCTCGCCCCCGGCACGTACTTCGTGACGGCCGACGTCGACTCGACCAACGCCTTGGCCGAGAGCGACGAAGGGAACAACACCGCCGTTAGCTTCGGGTTCAACTCGATCTGACCGGAAGCGACGGGCCGCCGGGAGACAATCCCGGTCGCCCGCCCGGTGCGGTAGGCCGATGCAATAGAGATCCCCGCGGGCCCGCCGGACGATTGTCCGGCGGGCCCGCGACGTTTGCAGACACCGTCCCGGGAGCGACACGAGGTGGCGGGCGGCGGCTCCTTTACCTCTCCCTCCGGCAGAGGCCGTTGCGGCGAAGCCGCGGCGGGTAGGGGGGCCGGCGGGTCGGAGTGGCAGCGAGTTCGCGACCGACTGCTGGCAAGATCGCGGGCGCTTCAACCTCCCAGCCCCCTCACTCCCTCATCCGAAGCTGTGATTGCCTTTCCGTTCACTCGCCCATTCGGTACAAGGTTTCACCATGCTGTTCCTTCGTCACGGACGACGATTCCTGTGGCTGGTCCTGTCACTGTGCGGCGGCGTCGGCTGTTCAACCCGCCCACCGGTCGACCGGCCGGGGGTTCTCGCCCCGTCCGTTCCTGCCCCGATGGCTCCCGCACCGATCGCCCGCTTTGAGCCGGCGGGCCCGCGCACGCCCACACCTATGGCCACCGCCAAGCCCGCCCCGACGCCGGACAAGGTGCTGACGCTCGGCCGGAGCGTCGACGGTCGGCCGGTCACGCTGCACCTGTTCGGGGACACGGCGGTCGGGCCGGCGAACACGGTCCTGATCTTCGGCGGCATCCACGGCAACGAGCCGACCGGGGCCGGCGTCTGCCGGGAGCTGGTCGAGTACCTCCGCGCTCACCCGTCCGCCTGGGCCGGGCGGTGCGTCGCCGTGCTGCCGGAGGCGAACCCGGACGGGCTGTCCCGGAAGATGCGGGTGAACACGAGGCTCGTCGACCTGAACCGGAACTTCCCGGCCGCCAACTGGGCCAAGACCCGCCGGTCCAGCATGTTCGGCGGCGACGCCCCGGCCACCCAGCCGGAGACGTTGCTGCTCGTCGCCGCCGTCGACGACCTCAAGCCCGCCCGGGTCGTGGCCGTCCACTCGATGGACGCCCCGTGCAACAACTACGACGGCCCCGGCGAGGGGCTGGCCCGGCTGATGGCCGCCCGGAACGGGTACCCGGTCAAGGCCAGCATCGGGTACCCGACCCCGGGCAGCTTCGGGTCCTGGGCCGGTGGGGACCGCAAGATCCCCGTGATCACGCTCGAGCTGCCGAACCGCGGGACCACGGCGACCAGTTGGGCGGCCAACCGCGACGCCCTTCTGGCGTTCGTCCGCGCCGACGCCGGCGAGATCGCGCGGGCGTCGGCCCAGCGA